>CAZAAK010000004.1:0-58608 GCA_964483145.1 uncultured Bacteroidaceae bacterium | reverse complement strand
GGCTTCGGGCTGGGTATTTATGCTCTTTTGAGTTTTACCGGACAGCAATAATTGGAATCCAAACTACAATGAAGTACTCCGTCCGCTTCAACCTACACCAAAGAAATGGCAATGGAGACAACACCACACCCGCCTATATCTGCCTCCGCGTCTCTTGGGCTGGGCAACGCATCGAAACCCTCACAGGTATTCAGATACCCGCCAAGTATTGGGACGGGCTAGAACAACGCGCCAAGTCCGCCTACCGTCACAACGGCACCACTGGAAGAGTTCGAGCAATGTTGGCTGTTGCATTTGGATTGGGACAGGCTACTTCTCGTACCTTCGCAAATAGTTGTAAATTCTGAAGCGTTCGCTTTCGCCATAGCCCAAGGCCTCGGTAATGTTGCGAAGGAAGACACTTCTGTCCATTTCGGCGGCAGTCAATGCTCTTTCTAGGTTGCCCATTTGCATCATCAGCCGAAATACCCAAAGCGCATTGCTTTGGCAACTTAGCAGTTCGTCTTCGTTGATGGAGTCCAGCCGCGCCATCAGTTCTTCATGCAATGGGTCATCGGCCTGTCGGGCAATTTCGGATTGCTCGTCGATGCCTAACATTGCGGTGGGTTCTTCGACCTGTCGGGTAGAAGAGTCGGTTGAGGCTATTGGAAAATGTTCGCAGAAATTTTGGTGTAGCCATTCCGTCATTTCGGGCCTTTCTGTCAGCATTTTGCGCAACAGTTGTTTCCACATGCCGGTGGTCATTGTGGTTTTCATAATCATCTCCAACACTTGCTCCTTCATTTTGCCGTTGTTAGGTTTTGTAGTGTCGTTATCAGCAGTATGATTTTCTTTCATATAAAAAAATACGCAAAAACAGTGGAAATATTACGTTTGTCCGAAGAAAATTGATTTTGAAGTCGGCGGATTATTGGGTGAGCTGATATTATCGTGGTTTGGCAATTCGACAAACCCGCGTGGATTTTTATTCGGTGGGTGTGAAATCCGTGGCATCATCGTTGTCGGATGCGGGGGCAACGGTAAAAGTAAGACAGACCGGCGCCCCCGCATCGGGAGCGCTTAGAGTGAGGTCGATGGTGTGTTTTTGGGCAGAGTAGTTGACATCGGCAATGGAGAGGTCGTATTCATGCCCCCTCGGAAGGAGTATGTAGAAGGTGCCCTTGGTGGGATGAGTTGTGCACTGGCCGAGTAGGTGGCCAGTGGAGGAATCATGCCATTGGAGAAGAGTGACGACAGGTTTGCCTAAAGAATCCTTGACTGAGCCGGAGATGGGGACGACGGGCCATGGCCTGACGCCAGTTGGTAGTGGCGCAGTGCAGATATCTAGGGAGGCTTCATGACGCGCAAAATAACATAGGGTGCCGTCGGTGGAGACTTTATAGCCCCAGTCGTCACCAGTGGTATTGGTTTGTCGGCCGATATTGACGGGAGTGGACCAACGGGTATAGCTTTCGTCAAGGCGTGTGGTCATGAAAACGTCCATCTGACCCATGGAACCATGTCCCTCAGAGGAAAAATAAAGCGTGTGCATGTCGGGGTGTAGATAGGGTGAGCGTTCGTCAAAAGGGGTATTGATGGCGGGCCCTAGTTCAAAGGGTTCGCACCAGTTCCCGTTGCTGTCCATTAGCGACACATAGATATTGAGTGAGCTGTCCACCTCGCGGTTGGTGCGCCCCAAAGCGGCAAAGATGATAACACGGCCGTTGGCAGCCAACGATGCATCGGCCTGCCAACCGGAGCCGTTAAATATGGCAGGCAACCGGTGAACATTCCATCCGTTGGCGGTGCGGTCGGCGCGGAAGAGAATGCCGCTCTGATATACCAGCAGGGTGTTGCCATCGGGGGAGACAGATAGGGGGGCTTCGTTGCCGTAGGTGTGGGAGAGGTCCATCTCAATTTGAGTTTTGGACCACCCTTTTTTTGTAAGGTGGGAGACAAAAATATCCTCACCGCCTAGGTTTTCGAGACGGTTTTTGGCAGCAAAGAAGAGTGTGCTGCCGTCAGCACTAGGCACGGGAGCGTACTCGTCGCCCTTGGGGGAGTTGACGGCACCACGTAGGGGTTGAGGTGCTTTGGTCAACGGCGAATCGGTTGCAAGGGTGACAAGGAGCTGGGTGTAGCTGTAGTCGTTGCCAAAAACTGAGGAGTAGTTTCTGGCTTTGGATATGGCGGCATCAAAGCGACCGTGGTCGATATCGTCCTTGAGAATTTCCTGCAACATAATGTATGCCTCGTGGGCCGGGGCGACAGCGCGGATACAACTGTCGGCACGGCGGTAGTCGTAGTCTTGCACAAGTGTGTAGGCAAGGGAGTCGGCGTAGCGGAGAGAGTCAGAGACTAGGTTGGGGTAGTGGTGGTAGAAACGGTGAAAGTTGCGGATGGAGGTGTTGATGTAGGCATCGTGGAGTAGGGTGGCCAACAGTGTGTAGTCGCTATTGTTGTGTTCTAGCCGAGAGATGGCCTGTTGGGCGGCCTCGAGGTGTTGGTTGTGCAAGGCGTAGAGGGTAAGGAAGTGGAGCGCGGTGTCGCACCAAGAATTGCCGTGATGTAGGTCGATATAGTGGACAAAAGAGAACCATTGCGAAGTATTAACCTGACGTTTGTATTGGATGCTGTCGGCAAACCACACGGCTTGCTTGGCATACGGGCTAAGGGGGTAGCGTTGGGCATAGGTGCGGTAGTATTGCTCGCTGTCGTGCGAACGGGTGGCATGGAACTCGAGCAGGTAGAGGCTGTCGGTAGCGCGGTTAAGGAGGTGAGAGTGGGGGTAAGTGATGCAGAACCGATTGTAGGCGGCCACTGTATGTTGTGAGTTTGCTTCATCGAAAGCCATGCTGTCGCGGTGGCGGACAGCGGTGGCCACAAGTGTCGACTGTGGGCGACGGGAGATGAAATCTTCAATCATTTGGATTGTGCCGGAGCGTTGAGCAATGGCATATTCAATTGTATCACGGTAGCAGATGGCGCTGTCGCGGATGTCGTCGGGTGCTAAGGTGTAGAATTCGATAAAATGGCGATAGGCATCGGGGCTGTTGCGTGTGTGGGCATCGGCAAGGGCCATGCTGGAAATTCGACGCAGGCTATAGCTGAAGAGTGCACCGCTGTAACTGTCGCGGGCCCAACGCTGGATCATTTTGGATTCGGCAGCATCAAAGATGCGGTACGCTATAACAAGGTGCAGGTAAGCACTGTCGGGGTTGTATCGCGCAAAGGCTGGAGTGGAGTAGAGACGATATGCTGCATAGTTGAATTCCAAGCTATTAGAGTCACGATCAAGGTGCTTGAAGAGCTTTTGCTCGGCACGGTCGAATTTGAACTTCTCAATGTCGCGGCGGTAAGGATAGGCAGCCTCGGGCGGTTGTTGCGCAGACGCAAGGAATGGTAGTAGCAACAGGGCAAAGAGCAGAAGCGCCTCTACCTTCACTTGCATGCCGAAGCTGAGGTTGTTGGGTGAGGGACTCGCAAAACGAGACTTGCTTAAAGTGAGTAAATTGCTATTGGATGGTGATGTCGTGGGGCTGACCATCATCGACAAGCTGCACGACAGTAGTCTGCCGATTGCTAGCTTGGGTGTGGTAAGTGATACGGTAGAGAGTTTTGCCATAGGTGTAACGAATGGTGAAGGATTCCCAGTCGGAGGGAATGCATGGGTGTAGGGTAAGTTTGTCGCCCTCTTTGTGGAGGCCGAGGATGTTCTCAATGCCTGTCTTGTAGGCCCAAGAGGCGGAACCTGTATACCAGGTCCACCCGCCGCGGCCTGGGTGTTGCGGGTTGCTGTAGATGTCAGCGGCAATGCAGTAGGGCTCCACCTTGTATTTGAGCACATCGGCCAAAGTGGATGTGCGGTGGATTGGGTTGATGAGCGAATAGAGGAAGTAGGCCATGTCGGTGCGGCCTTCCTTGATTTGCGCCATGATATACCACATGGCGCCATGCGTGTATTGCCCTCCGTTTTCGCGTACCCCCTCAGGGTAGTTCATAATGTAGCCTGGGTTGTTTTTGGAGTGTTGGAAGGGGGGAGTGAGAAGCTCAATAATCTCGTGTTCGCGATTGACCAACCGTGCATCGGTTTCGCGGAAGATCGAATCCTTCTGATCTTTGGTGGCAACATCGGTAAGAATGCTCCAAGCTTGTGTGATGAGGTCGATTTGGCATTCGGTGTTGTTGCGCGAGCCCATAGGGTCACCGTTGTCGAAATAGGCACGGAGAAACCAGTCGCCGTCCCAAGCATTCTCTTGCAGGGCTTTGACTAGTCGGCTGCGGAAGTTGGTGAGCTCGGCAACATAGGACAGGTCAGCTCCCTGCATCCATTGGGTAAGCTGCTCCATTTTGGGCAACAAATCGCAGAGGAAGAAGGCCACCCAAACACTTTCGCCTTTGCCGCCTGTACCCACACGCGACATGCCATCGTTCCAATCGCCGCAACCCATCAATGGCAGCCCGTGAGGTCCGACGCGGTTCATGGAACGGTTCACTGCGCGGCGGAGGTGTTCGTAGAGGGTGGCATATTCGAAATTGAAGTCGTGCTTGTCGATGGAAGTGGCAACCTTGTATTGCGGCACGCTGTAACGGATGCACCGCTCGGCTTCGCCGACTGCAAGGTGGTCGCCTTGGCAGAAGCAGACTTGCTCGTTGAGAATAGAGGTGTCGCCAGTAAGGCGGACATACTGGTAGGTGACAAAGACCAGCCACAGATAGTCGTCGCTAAAGGTGGTGCGGGCTCCCAGTAGGATGGTCTCGTGCCACCAGTGGAGGACATCGCCCTCGGTGAACTGATGGGCAGCATGCTCGAGAATTTGGCGACGGGCGTAGCTGGCGTCACTGTAGATGATTGACATGCAATCCTGTAGTTGATCGCGGAAACCTGTGGCTCCCCCCACTTGATAGAACCCCGCACGGGCATAGAGCCGAGAAGCATAGACTTGGTAGAGATACCAGCGGTTGAGCATATAATTGAATGCCTTGTCGGGTGTCTCCACCTGAATCTGCGAAAGCTTTTCGTCCCAAAAACTAATAACCTTAGCATATTCCTGCTCTATGATGGGCAAGGTGACTTGGCGGGGCTGGTCGGTGGGCTGTTCGAGAACGGAAACTATGTAGGCAAACTCCTTTGAATCATTGGGTGAAAGGTTGATTTTGAAACCTAGGCGTTTGCGGTTAGGAAAGTCGTAGTCGACATCGGTCAAAGGTTCGGTGGCAGTGAGTTGGAGGCGGACATTACGGTAGACTTGATTGTAGACGTTGCGTACCACCAGGCTATTTTTGTCTGGTATCCATTGGGAGTAGATGTAGCGTGCGGACTGCTCCTCGGTTATGCCCAAAACCAGTTTGTAAACCATATCAAGTTGTAACTCGAGCGGGTGACAGGTTTTGTTGACAATTCTTATTTGATAGTACTTCTCCAACTTGTCGGCAGAAACAAAAACGCGCACCATCACGTTAAAATCATCGTACTTGGCATCAAAGGAGGAAAACCCCTGCCCGTGGCGCGCCGTGGCGGGAACAAATTGCTGCTTATTAATCAGTAGCATCTCGGAGGCGTTGTCGCGGACGATGTCGTTGCTCCAGCCGGTGAGTTTGAACTGCTGGGCATTAAAGGCATAAGTGAATCCCGACATAGTGGAGCTGACAATGCAACCGAACCGCGGGTTGGCCAGTACATTCACCCAGGGCATTGGCGTTTGGGTGTTGGTGACCACATAGTCGCGACCTTCGTTGTCAAAGCCTCCATACTGGTTGTAGAAGTCTAGCGATGACCACACATGCAGTTTGGCACTAGGTTTGAGAACGGGGTATTCCACCATGTCCTGATAGTGTTGACAGTGGCTTTCGGCACGGCTGAGTTGTTCGGAGATTTTGATGCCTTCGTGTGTGTTGAAGCAGAGCCTAGCTACGGTGCGTAGCAGGTTGCGCTCATCGCAGGAAATCCCATCGCCGTCAAGGATATACACCTTGCCGCCGTTTTGGTGGTTGGTGGCCCATAGATGCTCGGTATTGGCAATGTTTCGGATAAAGTGGGTAAGCCCATCGTGGTTTTCGCCACGCTCATCATTGATAAAGACTAGGTCGAGAATCAGGCCGTGGACTTTCCAATACTCGTAGGCGCGCAACAACTCTTTTGCAAAGCCTGAATGGGCCGAACTTTCGATTTCCATCAATATAATGTCCAAGTCGCCGGAGATGCCAAAGCGCCAAAGATCCTGTTGCGAAAGTTTGTTTTGGGCTAGGTACTGTTGGCGGTCGTTGCCTAGATTGGCTGTTTGGAGGAAATATTTGGAGATGCTGTTGTAAAGTGTCATCTGTGAGCCCTTGAGGGTAGACATGGCGGTGCGCATGTTGTTGAAAATGGTCGAGGTCTCGAAAGCATGACTGATGTCTATGGAGTCGCTGTAAAGTTCGGCTATACTCACAAGCTGCTCGCGGGCCTTGGCAAAGCAGGTGAGCATAACCACGGAAACCTGTTTACCGGCAGGGATGTGGATGCGGCGGCGCATGCTCATGATGGGGTCGAGCGTGGTGCCTACCGTGCCAGAGAGGGTGCGGTGGCTGGTGATGACATCGGCATGCACAAGGCTTCCACCACGGCCAAGGAAGCGCAGGCGCGAGGTTTCGTACTCGGGTAGAGAAGCTTGTTGGCCGTCTGTCTCATCTAGCACATAGAGTTTGTGCAAAGCGTAGTACCGGCCGTCGGTGTTGTCCTGCGCGGGGCGGCTGCAGATGAGTGCCTGTTGGTCGGCATCGTATTCCGAAACGACGCTCATGTTGTTGAAGACGCGGTGACTCTCGTCGTTCTCATGACGGGAGAGAATCACCTCCACGTAAGTTGTGAGCTCCAGATCGGTATCGTGCACATTGTTGTTGCTGAAGGTGATGCGGCGGATCTCGGCGTAGTTGCCTTTGGTAACAGTGATTTCGGTTTTGGTCTCAATACCGTCATCGATGCGGACAAACTGGATTTTGTCGGACGCAAAGGTGACGCGGTACATTGCTGGCATGACATCAAGCGGCGCATAGGTGTTGCTCCAAAGCTTGTCGGTGGAGAGGTTGCGGATGTAGAGGAATTGGCCGTAGTGGTCGGAACTGATTTTTCGGTAACGGTTAATCAGGATGTTGCGGTAGCGCGAGAAGCCTGCGCCGCGGTCGTTGAGTAGCACGGTGTACTCGCCGTTGCTCAGCACGCCAATTTCCGGCACGGTGGCGATGCCATCGAAGGAGCGGGCATCGCTTTCTGACTGCACTTTGGTGTATTGGTAACGCTTGAATTGGGTGATTTTGAGGTCGATGTACGGCTTTATTTGGACTTTCTCCTTCAGAAGGGTTTCCATCGACTTCATTACGGGTTCGTCCATAAAATAGTTCTGGATGCAATTGCTTGCCAAATAGTTGGCTAGGCTTGCCAGAATCATGCCTTGGTGGTGGGCATAGTGAGCGCGTACGGGCACATGATCCTCTTCGTCAAAGGACTCGAAAAAGCCCATGCTGCCGTACATGTTCAGTGCCTTGAAGCGTTTGATGTTCTCATACACAGCACGGTCGTTGATGCCAATGGTCATCAGGGAACTGTATGGCGAGATGACTATGCGGTCGGGGGTGGTGTTTTGGAACTTCAAATAGGGCACTCCAAAGGCGTGGTACTTGTAGTTTTGCGCGTCGTCAAGCTCGTTGTAGGCCGTTTCAGAGATGCCCCAAGGCAAATCCCGAGTAGCATCGGAGGCGCGCGGACCGTTCTCGATATTGGTGATGAAAGCGCGTTGCGCGCGGACGGCAAAACTATAGGTCTCGTCCATGAGGGTATGTCGATAGGTGGGCAGGAAGATGAGCGGCATGAAGTATTCAAAGAGGGTGCCGTACCACGAGGCCACACCTTTAAAACCCTTGTACTGCACTAGCGTCTTGTCTAGGCAGAACCAGTGTTTGTAGGGTGCGTCGCCCTGGGCGATGGTGAGGAAACTGGTGAGCCGGGCTTCGGATGCAAAGTTGCTGTAGTGATAGGGTAGCAACGACTGGTTGCCGTAGTCGAATCCGATGCTAAAGACGTTGAGCTGAGGATTGTATAGTTTGGAGAAGTCGGTATTCTCAATTAACTGCGAAACCTGCGCCAATAGCGATGCCCCATCTTCGGGGTGATGCTTGGTCAGATAGCCCTTGACGACATAGAGGCAGGCAACAAAATTGCCGCTATCGCAGGTGGAGACAAAGTAATTGGGCAACTTTTCCAAAGAAGAGATGCGGTACCAGTTGAAAAGGTGTCCGTTCCATTTCTCTAGCCGACAGACCGAATCAATGGTGTGGGTGAGCCTTTCTAGGGCCTCGCTATGGTCCACAAAGCCCAGCTCCGCTGCCGAGACGATGGCGGTGAGCGAGTACCCAATATTGGTTGGGGATGTCTTGTAGTCGGCCTTATTCTGGCGGTTGAGCTGGTAGTTGTCGGGAACGAGGTAGTTGTTTTCGGGGGTGATGAGGGTGTCGAAATAGTTCCATGTGTCTCGGGCTAGTTTTTCCACCTCTCCGGTTTCTGTTGCGTTCAGATGTTTCCTGCCTTGAGGGAACTTCCGGCCCAACCAATACATCAAGAAGGGAGCCCCGCACCAAGCTAGGGCGCAGAAGGCCATGGCTAGCACGTCAATCGCGCCACTTGGGTTGCACAACTCAAGCACTACCACCAATGCCGAAACAACGTAGTTGACCCAAAATTTCTGCAGGTAGTCGACCAAAGTGCCTTTGGTGCCCTTGGCAGCCTCGTCACTAGTAATCCAATTAAGCAGGTTCTTGTGCGAGAACCACATGCGGTAGCATGCGCGGACGGCGGCATCGGTGTACATCCAAGCTTCTTTGGGCAACAGGGCAAACTGCACTAGCGAGCGGTAGGCAATCACCTTGAATCCGCGCATGAGCGTGGCATAGTAGTGGTAGCGTTTGCCAAAGTTGGGCAGTTTGGTCAGTTGCCCGAATATAAAGAATACAATGGGGCTGGCTACGGCAACCAAGCCCACAAGCAAATACCAAGCCGGATGTGCTCCGGTTGCCCCACCAAAACCTATCAGCAGGGCCAACATAATGGACAGGTTCAGCAGCGAACGGCGCAAGTTGTCGAAAATCTTCCAACGGCCGATAGTGTTTACTTGATTCTTTACCAACTCCCCGCGCTCGTTGCGCACTTTGTTCCTCAACCAGCCAACAATCTGCCAGTCGCCCCGGGTCCAGCGGTGGTGTCGCTTGGCGTCGTCGAGGTAGTTGGATGGGCTGTCGTCGAAAAGTTCCAAATCGTTGATAAGACCGCAGCGAATATGGCAACCCTCAATCAGGTCATGGCTCAGAATCAGGTTCTCGGGGAAGGTGCCTTTGAGTACTTTCTGAAATATTCTTAGGTCGTAGATGCCTTTGCCGCAAAACGACCCTTCGTTGAAGATGTCCTGATAAAGTTCAAAGGAGGCTGTGGTGTAGACGTCCAACCCGCCCAACCCGGCAAAGAGTTGTGCGTAACGGCTCTTGTTGGTTACTTCCACATCCACATTCACTCGGGGCTGCATGATGCCGTAGCCGGAGTCGACGCGACGGCCGTCTCTCGACAATCTAGCACGGTTGAGCGGGTGTGCCATGGCACCAATTAGTTTTTGAGCGGAATAGAGCACCAGCTCGGTGTCGGTGTCCAGGGTGATGACGAACTGAATCTCGGGTACAGGCCCTTGGCGCCATTGGCTGATGGTTTCGCAGCGGAATCGTTTGGCCTTGTCTTCCTCGCTAGTCTGCCCCAACACCAAATCGTTGAAATGCAAGATGGCACCCCGCTTGCGCTCGTAGCCTAGCCAACAGTTTTCACCTTCGCTCCAGGCTCGGCGGCGATAGACGAAGTTGAAGATATGGGAGCCGTACTTTCTGTTCAGTTCCTTTACTTTAGCCATGCCGGCCTCCATCACCTCGTTGTCCCACGGCATCTCTTCGGCATCTCCTGCCGCGGCATCCCCAATGAGAGTGTAGTAAAGATTTTGTGGGCGGCTCTCTAGCCGCTGACCATCGCTAGCGCGGTTGATGTTGGAGAGGTAGTAAATTTCCAACTGCTCTAGCATCTGCACGGTTTTGGCCTTGTCCTTTAGGATGGTGGGCATGATTACCATGGTGGCGTATTCCTCGGGGATGAGGCCGTCCTGAAATTTTAGCTTGAAGGTGCTCATGGGCTTGTGCAACCGGTAGAGCAACTGGTTGAACAAGTCTATCACCACCTGGCTCATCGGTATCCACAATATCAGCGTTAGTGGCACCGTCAGCAGGCCGAAACCGAAATGCCTGTCTGCCGTACATACTGCAAACGTTAGGCTCAGCAGCAGCGAAGCAACGGCTACAATCCATACATACCAGTGGGCGCGTGCATTCCACCGTTTGGGCGGGAAGAGTTGCCAGCCCACGTGCTCACTTTTTTCGTCGGCTTTGGCTACTAATTCCTTGACTAGTTCGAACTCGGTTATGTGGCGTTTCTTGGCAAGGCGTACAATTTGGTTGCGGTAGTCGTCCTTGGTTTTGTCGTACATTCGGTCGTACATGCCAGCCTTTTCGCTTTTCAGCATCCGCTCGGAGTAGCTCACCTGGTCGAAGATCTCTGCCATGGACATCTTGGTCATTTTCTTGAGAGAATTGAAGATGTTCATCATCAGCAAATTTTGCCTAGCCGACTCGTTCAGCTTGTCCATATCCGTCGACGACTTGTCTGTAGGGTTGTAGTGGTAGGCTTTGTCGGCAGTGAGCTGGTTGCAGAGTGTGGCTAGCTCACGGATGAGCAACGTCTTGGCCAAAGGCAACAGTGCGCATATTTCGGGGTAGGAGAGGTAGTCCTTTTGCTTGGTCTGTATTTGCGAAAGATAGCGGAAAAGAAGGTTCTTGTCCACCTGAAAATGGCTCTTCTGGAAGGATGTCAGCAGTATCTCCCCAATTGCCTGGAGCCGTTTGGGGGCTATTTGGCGGAATGCTCGGCTGCGAAGGTCCACCTTCAGCACCTTTTCCTGCTCGCTAATCATGTAGAAGTTGTCCAGAACCCATTCGTTGGTGCTACCCACAAGGCGTTGCGATTTGGTTTCCTCCACCAGCAGAAGGTAGTAGCTTGTAATGTCCTTAACGCTCTCTTTGAAAATGTCATACGTGTTTTTCATGCGCAAAGTTTATTTGGATTCGAGCTACAAAAATACAAAAAAAAATCCGAAAGTGAAAAATCCATGGCAAAAAATATGCGAGCGAAAGGTTGACCCGAACAAAACCACCGCGACAAATACTTATCTGTCAATGTAGTACGGCAATTTTTTGCACGAAGAATCGACACATAAAATCCTCCCTACGTGAATCCGCTACACGAGAATCTGGTCTTGTCCAAAAGTTCCGTGCGTGCGGGGTTCGAAGCGTTCCGGTTGTTTTGCCAGGGCCCGGACACAGGGCGGGGATTGCTAGCCAAGGCATCGCCGCAGGTGGTCCGCAGGCTAGCTGTAGCCTCATTGAAGGCTCGCTATTTTATTTACCTTTTGTTTACCTTTCTTTTACTTTTTATTTACTCTTTGTTTACCTAACCTAAACAAAAGGTAAATAAAATAGCGAGCCTTCAGCAACTTCTCAACGGCCTCTCCATTACTTTTCCTATAGCCTTCCCTTGATTTTCGCTGCGACATTTCCACCGCCTTTCCGCTGGAAAAAACGTTTTGTCAATACGAGCAGAATTCATTAAAGTCAAAAAAAAGTTGTATCTTTGCAGCGGATTATTGCACCTACTAGAATGGAAAACTACATTGTATCAGCGCGTAAGTACCGTCCTACAACTTTCGAAAGCGTGGTCGGCCAGCAGCATATCACCACCACCCTCAAGAACGCCATTCGCACCCAGCAATTGGCTCAGGCCTTCCTCTTCTGCGGCCCCCGAGGTGTGGGCAAGACCACTTGTGCCCGTATCTTGGCCAAGACAATCAACTGCACCCATCTCACCCCCGACATCGAGCCATGCAACGAGTGCGAGAGTTGCCGCAGTTTTGATGATGGCACATCGATGAACATCTTTGAGTTGGACGCAGCCTCCAACAATTCGGTGGACGAAATTCGTGATCTTGTGCGCCAGGTGAGCATTCCACCGCAGACCGGTCGCTACAAGGTCTACATCGTTGATGAGGTTCATATGCTCTCTCCCGCTGCTTTCAATGCCTTTCTCAAAACCCTAGAGGAGCCGCCTGCATATGCCAAATTCATCCTTGCCACCACCGAAAAGCACAAGATAATACCAACAATTCTTTCGCGTTGTCAGATATTTGACTTCAAACGCATCCAGAACGAGGACATCGTCCGGCACCTGGAGTATATAGCTCAAAAGGAGGGCGTCCGTTACGAGGAGGAGGCGCTTCATATCATCGCGCACAAATCCGATGGCGGATTGCGCGATGCGCTCTCCACCTTCGACCAGTTGGTCAATTTTACCCAAGGCAACCTCACCCGTGTCCTCTGCAACGAGAATCTCAATCTGCTCGATGCGGAGTATTATTTCCGCTTGGTGGACTATTTCCGCCAAGGCGACATATCCAACTCGCTGTTGCTCTATCAAGAAGTTATCGACAAAGGCTTTGAAGGGCAGCATTTTATCACCGGGCTGAGCGAACACTTGCGCAACCTATTGGTGGCTTTGGACCCCGCTACCCACAAGCTGATGGAGGTGGGAGACGATTTCCGCGGGCGTTTTGGCGAACAGGCAACTAGTTGCGGCTTGGCTTTGCTGTTGCGCTACCTGGATATAAGTAGTGACTATGAGTACCGCTACAGAGAGGCTGGCAACAAACGTCTTTTTGTGGAGGTGGCACTAATGAAAATGGCGGCGCTTGTCGCCAATCCATAGATTGCAAGGTCGCCTCAGGCGGAGCACGGCAACGACAAGTCCGCACCCGACACGGTGCGGGGGGAGAGTGCGCCCGCTCCGGAGCCGGAAACGGATGTTGCTAAGCCTGAGCAGGCGCCAGTGGGCAACATCAGTCGGCCTACTCCCGAACTCCAGCCTACTCGAGTCGTTACTCCCACTGCTGCCACCCCGTTGCCGACCCCTACAGGCCGTCTTCGCCGATTAGGAAGTGTCAGCATCAAGGCATCCCCAGTGGCATCCCCAGTAGTCAGTGTCCAGGCAGTGGAGATGTTGCCCCTTGATGAAGCCGGATTACGCGAATGTTGGGATGCTATGCTAGGGGCTATGAAAGGTGATTTGCCTAAGTTGGCAGAACAGCTCAAGGACAATAAATTGCGTTTGGATGGAGCGGATTCTTTTACTGTGATTGTTAGCAACGGCTATATTGAGTCGGAAATCAAGCCTCACCTCATCCGCATGCTCACCTATCTCCGCGCCAAAACCGGTCGCCCCAGCCTCAACTGCAAGGTTGAGGTGGTTTACGAGGAAAAGGAGTCCAAAGCCTATACCCCTCGCGATAAATACGAGGTGATGCTTCGGGCAAACCCCGATCTCGAAACTCTCCGCATCCTCTTCCCCGAACTCGACTACTAGCATACTTCCACCACTCTCCGGCACTCCCCAACTACTTGGCACACCCATGCAACAATGTTTGCAACGCCTGTTTTTCGAAACCCGAAAACTCAAAGAAACATGACCTATATTTTCCTTGGCCTTTTGATTTTCTGCGCGCATCTATTCAATGCGTGGTTCAGTAGGCGCCGCATCCCGGATGTGTTGCTATTGGTGGGTATAGGCATTTTGGTTGGTCCGGTTTTTGGTCTTATCACCCCTGGGCAGCTCTCGGGTGTTGGGCCTATCCTTTCGTCGCTGACCCTGCTTTTTATCCTTTTCGACAGTGGCATTGATATGCGCCTCGACCTTGTCCGCCGCTATTGGACTGGGGTGGTGCAGGTGACGTTGCTTTCCTATGTGCTTTCCTTGGTGGCCGTTACGTTGGTGTGCCGTTTTATGGTGGGCTTGCAGTGGCAGTCGTCCATGATGGTAGGCACCATGGTAGCCGGCACGGGAGCCTCCATTGTCATTCCGCTTGTCAACCAGATGCGGGTGTCGGAAAAGGCCCGTATCACACTCACCCTTGAGTCTGCAATTTCCGGCGTCATTGCCATTGTTGTTACGCTGGCATTCATGGAGGGTTTCAAGTTGGGCAATGTAAGTGTCCCTTCAATGTTGGGCCGTGTCCTGGCCACGGTGGTGGTCTCTTTGATTATTGGTTTTGCGGGCGGGGTGTTCTGGTCCTCAATGATGGACCGCGTCCGCAAGTTGGAGAATTCGATGTTTCTAACGCCGGCTTTTGTATTTGTTATGTATGGCGTTACCAGCCTCATTGGTTTCAGCGGGGCCATAGCTTCGCTCACTTTCGGGTTGGTTATGGGCAACCCCGAATACTTTCATATCACCTTTTTGCACAAGCTCAAGTTGGGCGAGATGACCCCTCTTACGGACAATGAGAAAAGTTTTTTCAAAGAGTTTGTGTTCATTTTAAAGACCTACTTCTTTGTCTACATCGGCATCAGCATCCCATTTACCAATGCTTGGGCTTTCGTCTACGGCGCTATTATAGCTGCGGTGCTTTGCCTAGTGCGTTTCGCGCTGGTTTATTTTGTGGGCAAGGAGAATACGACCGATGAGCGGCTTTCGGTCTCGATTCTTATACCCAAAGGATTGATTGCCGCTGTGTTGGCTTCTATCCCCGAGCAGGTGAACCTCTCTGTGGGCTACAACGTTATCCCCTATGCCTCCTTTATCAAAAATATCGTCTATGCGGTCATTTTCTGCTCTATTATTTTCTGCTCCGTGCTGGTGTTGGTTTTTAGCAAGAAACTGATGATGCCGCAGTTGTCCAAGGACGAAAAACAACCATAACAGATGAATCTGCCATTTTACAAATTTGATGGAGCCGGCAACGACTTTGTTCTCATTGATGCCCGCCGGCAGGACCCTGCACTTTCCGCCTCGGCCATTGCCCGCATTTGCCACCGCCGTTTTGGTGTGGGTGCGGACGGCCTAATGACACTTCACCAGACCTCAGAGGGGTTCGACTTTGAGATGCGCTACTACAATTCCGATGGTCGCCCCGCTTCGATGTGCGGCAACGGGGGGCGTTGCATAGCAGTTTTTGCTCATCTGTTGGGCGTAAAAGGTGGTGCCAACGAGCTTCGTTTTTTGGCTCAGGATGGTCCGCATGAGGCCCAAATTCTTTCTTGGGACACTAAGAGTTGCCGCGGTGAGGTCCGTTTGGAGATGAAGGATGTTGCTAAAGCCGAAATACGGCAAGTTTTGGACGGCACCTTGCTCAACACTGGCGTGCCGCATTATGTGCAGCAAGTCCGAGACCTTGCAGGCTACGATGTGGTAGGGGAGGGGCGCCGCATCCGCCACTTGCCCGACCTTGGTAGCGAGGGAGCCAACGTCAATTTTGTGGAGGCGCTCCCCGACGGCTCCATCCGGGTGCGGACCTACGAGCGTGGCGTGGAGGACGAGACTTGGTCCTGCGGCACGGGAGTTACCGCCTGCGCTATTGTCACCGGCCGGGAACATATCCGCACAGCAGGAGGCGACTTCCGCATAGCCTTCACCCCCACAGCCACTGCCTATACCCATGTCTTCCTTACCGGCCCAGTGTCGCTCAACTTCCAGGGCCACATACTGGTTTGAACAATTCAAAATCACCCTTTTTGCGCCTACCCTTAACCCCACATAACCCCTATGGACCTCTTTTCGAATCCTGCCCCCGAAAGTGCCCGCCAGCGCGTGGCCGAGCTAACCCAGCTCATCGACCGCTACAACTATGAGTATTACATGAACGACAACTCGCTTGTGAGCGATTTCGAGTTCGATGCCCTCTTGCGTGAGTTGATGGACCTGGAAAGTCGTTATCCCGAACTCTCCCTCCCTACCTCGCCCAGTCGTCGGGTGGGTGGCGAGGTCAACAAGACTTTTCGACAGGTTGCTCATCGACTGCCAATGCTATCGCTAGGCAATACCTACAGCATCGGTGAGATTGAGGATTTTGAGGCCCGTACTCGCAAGTTGCTTGACGGTACCCCCTTTACCTACACCTGCGAACTTAAGTACGATGGGGTGGCCATTGGCCTTACCTATCGCCACGGCGAACTTGTCCAGGCCCTTACCCGAGGCAACGGCACCATAGGCGATGACATCACTTCCAATGCCCGCACCATACCCACCATTCCCCTGAAACTCCGAGGCGATTACCCTGCCGATTTTGAGGTGCGAGGCGAGGTGGTCTATCCTTTTGAAGCTTTCGAGGCGATGAACCGACAGCGAGAGGCCGAGGGTGACGAACCCTTTGCCAATCCGCGCAATGCCGCAAGCGGCTCGCTAAAGCTTCAGGATTCGGCCGAGTGCGCCAGACGCAAGCTACTATTCTGCATGTATTTTGTGATGTTTCCTGAGGGTGACGAGGATTTGCCACAAAAGTACAGCACGCATTCCGGCCGCTTGGAGGCAGCCGGGCAGATGGGTTTCAAGGTGCAACCCTATATGCGCCAGTGCAAAGATATTGACGAAATTAAGGCTTTTATTGACCATTGGGATACAGCCCGTTGGGACCTTCCTTTCGGCATCGATGGCGTTGTGGTCAAGGTCAACCAAACAGCACTTTGGAACCGCTTGGGCATGACCGCCAAGTCGCCTCGATGGGCTATTGCCTACAAATTCAAAGCCGAGCGCGTCAGCACGCCATTACTAGAGGTTACCTATCAAGTGGGGCGCACTGGCGTGGTCACCCCAGTGGCCAATATGCAACCTGTGTGGCTCGGTGGCACCACCGTTAGGCGCGCTACCCTCAACAATGCCGATTTCATGGCAAAGCTGGACATCCGTTGTGGCGATAATCTGCTGGTGGAGAAAGGCGGAGAAATCATTCCAAAGATTGTTGGGGTTGACCTAGACCAGCGCAAACCCGATGCCCAACCGATTGTCTACACTAGGGTTTGCCCAGTTTGCGGTACTCCATTGGTGCGGGCTGGGGGTGAGTCGGGCTTCTACTGCCCCAATCAGGACGGTTGTTTGCCTCAGCTTTTGGGGCACCTCGAGCATTTTGTCAGCCGCAAGGCTATGAATATCGATAGCCTAGGTAGTGAGCGACTTAGGATGCTCTACGATGCTGGCTTGGTTCGCGATGTGGCCGATTTGTACGACCTTAGGCGCGACCAGTTGGTTGGGCTCGACAACACCAAGACTCTCTCTGAGGCGGACTGCTTGCAGGAGATTTCCTCCGAAGCGCAGTGGCAACAGGGATGTCTGCCCCGAGCTTCCTCCATCCAGGAAAAGGGTGCCGATAATATCCTAAAGGCCTTGCAACAGTCCAAGCAAGTACCTTTCCAACGGGTGCTTTTTGCCCTGGGCATACGCTATGTGGGCGAGGTGGGCGCAAGAAAGCTGGCTCACCATTTTGGCAGTATGGAGGCCCTCATGGCTGCCGGAGTCGCGGAACTGGCTTTAGTAGAAGATATTGGGGAGGTTACCGCAGTGGCGGTTTGCGACTATTTCCGCAATCCACAGCACCGTCGGACGGTGGAGCGATTGAAAGCTGCAGGGCTTCAGATGGAGATGAAGGAGAGCCGTATCAGCAGCGCTTTGGAGGGAATGACCATTGTGGTTAGTGGCACTTTCGAACGTTTCTCCCGCGACCAAATCAAGGCATCCATCGAGCAGCATGGAGGCAAGGTCAGCGGCAGCATTAGCGGGCGGACCACCTACCTCCTTGCCGGAGCCAAGGTTGGCCCCGAGAAACTCAAAAAGGCCGAGAAGCTTGGCATACCCTTGCTTACGGAGGAGGCCTACCTAGAGATGATATCCCCCCGCTAGCTCGGGCGACCGCCGCGGAGGTGGAGGTGCGCGTGGTGGGTAGCAGTGTTTTTTTTGGTGGTATTGGAAAGTTTTTGTATATTTGCAACGCTTTGGGTATGTTTTACCAAAAGTACAAGACGTTGTATTACAGCGCCTAAAGTTTGTTTTGATATATGACACTGACTAAAGATACAACCAAAACGAGAGTAAATGTACAATCGGAGTATGGCCACTTAAATGCTGTCCTGCTCCATCGGCCTGGCATTGAGATAGAGCGTATGACACCCCTAACCTTTGCGGAAGCACTCTATAGCGACATCCTCAGCAAGCATATTGTGGACAAGGAATATAGTTCTTTCAGTGGTGTTTTAGAGAAGTGGTGCGAGGTGTTCTATGTGGAGGACCTTCTTGCGATGATGATGGATGAGGATGACATCCGTCAACGTTTGGTAATTGAGAGTTGCAGGGTCGATGGTTGTGAACATTTAGAGGACTGGTTGTTGCAACTATCTAGTGACGAGTTGGCGAAGAGTCTGATAGCGGGGGTGCCTTACCACAGCGACACCGACCCTGTCCAGTTTCGAAAAGAACGTTTCAGTCTTAAACCGCTTTATAATCTGTTTTTTACCCGTGACGCATCCTCTTCGGTTTACGATGAGGTTCTCATCAACTCGATGTCCTTCCAGGTACGTGAGCGCGAGACGCTGATTTTCCGGTCCATCTTCAGCAATATTTTCCATGCCAACACTTTCTGTGCCAAAGAGGTATCAAGCAATGCCCGCACCGAAGGAGGCGATGTGCAGGTGGCGGGGCCCAATCTGCTTTGCATAGGCCAAGGCATCCGTACTAACGCAAAGGGTATAGCCTGCATAGCCGAGAAATTTGCCAAGGAGCGTGAATACTTTCAGATACTTACGCAGGAGTTACCTCATCATCCCGACTCGTTCATCCATTTGGATATGGTGCATACTTTCCTTGGGGCGCACCAGCTGATGGTGTACCAGCCAATGATTGAAAAGACAGGCGTTTTTGCCGGCAAGGCTACCACCCTCATCACTTGCGATCATGGCAAGATTAGCACTAAGGAATACCCCAATATGTTGGAAGGGCTGAAGGCTTGCGGCATGGATATGGAGCCCGTCTACTGTGGCGGATACGAAAGCTGTTATCAGGACCGAGAGCAATGGCATAGCGGTGCCAATTTTTTTGCTCTAGACGATGGAAAGGTTATAGGATACGAGCGCAATATCTATACTATTGAGGCGTTGAGTAGGGCGGGTTTTGAGGTGTTGGATGCCGACAATGTTTGTAGTGGCAAGGTGAACATGCACAAATATAAGAAGTTTGTAGTCACCTTTAAGGCTTCCGAATTGCCTCGTGGCGGTGGCGGAGCCCGTTGCATGACCATGCCGATTAACCGCGACTAAACTTGCGTGAAGGACAATAATAAAGAAAGAAGCATATCTAAAAATACTAACAACTCTATGAAAAAGTACCATCTGATGAACAACATTATAGGCTGGGTGATTTGCATCGTGGCCTGTACTGTTTACATCCTCACTGCCGAAGCTACCGCTTCGTGGTGGGATTGTGGCGAGTACATTGCCACGGCAAACAAACTGCAAGTGGGACATCCCCCTGGAGCTCCATCCTTTCAGTTGATCGGACGTATCTTTTCCATGTTTTCTTCTCCAGAGAATGTGGCTCATGCAGTCAACGTGATGTCGGCCATCTGCAGTGGATTTACCATTTTGTTCCTTTATTGGGGAATAACCCTGTTGGGCAAGCACCTGTTGCCCGACCCTAAGAATCCGGATGTGAGGGATTGGCGCACGTGGGGTGTTTTTGCAGCTGGTGTTGTTGGTGCTTTGGCATATACTTTCAGCGACACATTCTGGTTCTCGGCAGTGGAAGGTGAGGTCTATGCAATGTCGTCTTTCTTTACCGCTGTGGTGTTTTGGGCTATTCTCAAATGGGAGGAGCAGGCCGATGATCCGCGCTCACTTCGTTGGCTAGTATTGGTGTGTCTGTTGGTGGGCATTGCCATTGGCGTGCACCTGTTGAATCTGCTGACGGTGCCCGCTATAGTGTATGTGGTCTACTTCCGCAAATGGCCCAAGACTACATGTAAGGGCTTTATTTGGAGTGGTGTGCTTGGCGTTGCGTTGTTGGCCCTAATTCTGTGGGGTATCATCCCTGGCATTGTCAATGTGGACTCGGCTTTTGACGTCTTCTTTGTCAATAAATTGGGAATGCCTTTCAATAGTGGTACAGTTGTTTTCTTCTTTTTGTTGGCTGGTTTTATTGCTTGGGCGCTGTGGTTTACTTCACCCAAAAAGAAGAACAAACCCATTTGGAATGCGGCTGCCCTAGGTCTGCTGATGCTGATTGTGGGCTACAGCACCTTCTTTGTGTTGGTTATTCGTGCCAATACAAATACTCCTTTGAACGAGAATGCTCCAAAGGATGCTGTTGCGATGCGAGCCTATTTAGGGCGCGAACAGTATGGCGACACGCCTTTGCTCACTGGCCAGTACTATACTGCTGGCGACCCCGTTGATGCCGAACGCGGCTACACCAAATATATCCGTGGCACCGATGAAAAGGGTAGGGATCGCTACATACCGGCTTCCTATCAGCAGAAATTCGTCTATCGCAAGGAGCATACTGGAGTTTTTCCACGTATGTATAGCAACGACGCATCCCGTCAGCACCCAAAATTCTACGAGTACTGGGCCGGTCCGGTCAGAGGTGACCACAAACCCTCTCCGAAACAAAACTGGAAGTATTTCAATGGCTACCAGATGGGCTTTATGTATTGGCGCTACTTTATGTGGAATTTTGCTGGTCGCCAAAACGATATCCAAGGTCACTATTTCAACGATGACGGCACTCGCGACTATATGAACGGCAACTGGATTTGTGGCATCAAGGCCATTGACGAAGCTCGTTTGGGACCTCAGGCAAACATGCCCGACCATATGAAAAACAACAAGGCTCGCAACGTCTACTACCTGTTGCCCTTGTTGTTGGGTATTGCCGGTTTGGTGTATCATGTCAGCAAGAACAAGAAGGATGCCTTCATTGTGTTCATTATGTTCTCTATGACAGGCATAGCCATTGGAATTTATCTGAACATGCCCCCGCGTCAGCCGCGTGAGCGCGATTACGCCTTTGTGGGTTCCTTCAGTTTCTATGCCATTTGGATTGGCTTAGGCGTTATGGCACTGGCTGATTGGCTGACTAAACTCTTTAAGAGGGAACGTTTGTACAAGTTTGTCATGCCGGTGGTCTTTGTGCTGTGCATGTTGGGAGTGCCGGTGCTGATGGCAAGTGAAAACTGGGACGACCACGACCGCTCGCAGAAGTATGCTGCCCGTGATTTTGCCGAGAATTACTTAGCCTCTGTCGACCAAAACGGTGTGCTGATTACTTTCGGAGACAACGATACTTTCCCCTTGTGGTATGCCCAAGAGGTGGAAGGCTTCCGAACGGATGTGCGAATACTCAACTACACACTTAGCGGCATGCATTGGTATTGCGAGCAGTTGTACAATAAATTGTACGAGAGCGAGCCAATTGCATTCACTTTACCGAAGGAGTTCTATGGGTTGGGAAAGGATATTGTCTATTTGGATGGTCGTAGCACGGATTACATCGAGGTAACCGACCTACTGGCCTTGTTGCGCGACCACCCCAACAAATTTAAGGCCAATGACGGTCGGGGTGGAGAGGTTACGATCCTTCCCACCACGCACTTTAAGATTACCCTTGACATTCCCGATTTGGTAAAGCGAGGCATTATTCCTGCTGCGATAGCCGACAAGGTTGACACTGTCATCCGGTGGACTATTGACAAAGGCAACCTGATGCGTCATGAACTAATGGTGCTTGATATGTTGGGAACAAACAAGTTCACCCGTGATATAAACATCATGAACCCGGGTTATATCAAGCGTGTATTCCCACCAATCAACCAGTACTGTGTGCAGGACGGCATGAACTTCAAACTGTTGCCATACAAGGCGCAACTAGCCCAACCCATCCTCTTCGATGCCAGCCAGGGCAGATATGTGATGCAGCAGTTCACCGAAGAGTCCTACGATTATTTCCTACACGGATACAAGGACCAAAATGGCAAGATGCACCCCTTGCAGTGGGGCAACCTTAATGCCGACATCTATGTTGACCCCGTCAGCATGAACATGGGTACTGTGCAGCGGCAGACCTTCTGCATGGCAGCCCAAGAACTTCTGGAGAAGGGCGACACTGTTCGTGCCCGTCAGGTGATGGACCTTAGCGAGAAGTTCTTCCCCGAAAAGAATTTCTGCTACGACAAGTACAGCATGATGATGATTGACCTGTATTATGCCATCTATGGCAAGGAGAAGGCTACACGGGTTTGGGATAGTATCTTCAAATACTACAGTCAAAGTTTGGCATACTACAATCAGTACACATCAACTAGTAAGGCCGCTGGTGTGAACGGACTGTTGCAGGAGTCTGCTCAGCTACTCTATGGTTTGAATCAGATGGCCGAGACAGTGCTTGGCGACAAGGAACGTGCCAACCAATGCCTAGCGTTGTTGCGACAACAGGGCTACCAACTTTAGCACCCGTCCATGAGCAAAAGACCCAAGATGAGAAGAATAAAGAAGATAACCATCACCATCTCCGAGAAAGATGGTGAGTGGTTATCGCTTTGTGCACAAGATCTTGGCATCTCGCGCCCCAACGTTGTGCGGAGAATGGTGCGTGAGGGGTTACGGGAGTATAGGAACAGGCGCGGCGGTAGCTTTGAGCCGGAAAACCAACTAGACCTTTTTGAATCCTTTCAAGTGGATATTTTTGACAATATTTCTGAGGCGGAAGAACCGCAAAATAACTGACATAACAATGAAGCGCATTTTTTTATTGTTAACTGTATTAACTCTATCGATGGGCATTAGGGTTCGGGCAAACCAACCTTTGGAGTTGCCTAGTGGCGGCGTAGCCGTGTCCGATATTTCTGCTACCGACAGCCTTGGTGGAGAAGCATTGAGCGCGGACTCTGCTCAGCCGGCAGAAGAGGGTTTCAACCCTGGGTCGGTCATTATCGGGCATGTTACAGATGCGCACTCGTGGCATCTGTTTGACTACCGATCCAAAGACGGTAAGGAGCATGCAGTGGCTATCCCCCTTCCGATTATTCTTATCAACGATGGTCACGTTGATATTTTTATGTCCTCCAAATTCCACCATGGTCATGCCGACTACAAGGGTTACCGACTAGTAGGTGGTGGATTGGAGAAAGAGGAGGTGGTTTGTGTGGATGAGTTGGGCCAACCGCGACTCGATGGCGAAGGCAATGTAGTTAAGCCGTTGGACTTTTCTATTACAAAGGTGCCGGCGGCCATCATGATTATCGTGGCGTTGCTTATTATTGTTGTGATGGTTGCCAAGATTGGCTACAAAAAACGCGAAGGTCAGGCTCCCAAGGGTCTACAGTCGCTTGTGGAGATGCTAGTTGTGTTCGTGCGTGACAGTATAGTACGCCCAATGATAGGTGAGGAGCATTACCAGAAATATCTTCCCTACATGCTCACGCTTTTTTTCTTTATCTTTCTAAGTAACTGCATGGGGCTGATCCCATTTTTTCCTGCAGGAGCCAATGTAACGGGCAATATTGCCGTTACAGGCACTTTGGCCGTCATAACCTTCTTGATTACCAACCTCAGTGGCAATAAACATTACTGGATAGACATTTTCAACACGCCTGGTGTTCCGGCATGGTTGAAGATATTTCCACTTATGCCCCTTGTGGAGTTAATGGGTGTGATTACGAAACCTATTGTGCTGATGATACGACTTTTTGCCAATATGACGGCGGGCCATATTGTGGTGCTTGGTTTTGTGGTTATTATCTTTATCATTAGTAGCACGATTTCTGTGGGCGTAGGAGCAGGCGTGTCGGTGTTATCGGTGGTTTTCAGTGTCTTTATAGATGTACTGGAATGCCTAGTGGCCTATATCCAGGCCTTTGTCTTCACGATGCTCTCGTCGCTGTACATTGGTATGGCGGTGCAAGAGCCCAATCATGCAAAAGCTTGAATACAAACACCAATTTAATTTTCTCTAATCATGAAATCAATCAAAGACAACAACTTCAATGGCCGCAAGGTTTTGGTGCGGGTCGACTTTAATGTTCCGCTAGATGGGGAGAGACATATTACCGACGATACCCGTATCCGAGAGTCGCTACCCACCATTGAAAAACTGCTAAGCGATGGTGCGGCCGTCATCCTTATGGCTCATTTGGGCCGTCCAAAAAAAGGAGGTTTTGAGTCAGAATTTACATTGGAGCCTGTTGCTACGTATTTGGAGAAACTCATTGGCCGCCCTGTCCGTTTCACACAGGCTTTGCTTGGTGAAGGCAAGGTGGAAGAGATGGCTAGAAACTTAAAAGCTGGTGAAGTGATGTTGTTAGAGAACATTCGCTTCTACCCCGGTGAAACCAAAGGCGACCCGATACTGGCCGAACAACTTTCCCGATTGGGCGACTGCTACGTTAACGATGCCTTTGGCGCTGCTCACCGAGAGCATAGTTCTACTGCCACAATTGCTAGGTTTTTCCCCAACGACAAGTATTTTGGACTTCTGATGGAGAACGAGGTCGCAAATCTAGAAAAACTGATGCATGGTGCCCCTCGTCCTTTCACTGCCATCATTGGCGGCAGTAAAGTCAGTAGCAAGATAGGTATCTTGGAAAACTTGATCGACAAGGTGGACAACATGGTGATTATTGGTGGCATGCGCTACACCTTCACCAAGGCTTTAGGTGGCAGGATAGGCAACAGCATCTGCGAAGATGACAAGATGGAGTTGGCCTTGGATTTGATGAAAAAAATGGAAGCCCATGGGGTGAGGTATTATCTGCCTGTAGACAGCGTTATTGGCGACAAATTCGGAAATGATGCCAACACGCAGGTCGTTCCTTCGGGAGAGGTGCCCGATGGTTGGGAGAGCATGGACTGCGGTCCCAAGAGTTGCAAGGCAATTGGTGAGATTATCATGACTTCCAAGACTATTCTGTGGAATGGGCCTGCAGGGGTATTTGAACTCAGCACTTTTGCCAAAGGCACTAACTATATTGCCCAAAGTGTGGCTCGGGCCTGTGAGCAGGGTTGCTTTGCAGCCGTTGGTGGAGGAGACTCCGTTGCAGCCGTCAAGCAGATGGGTTTGGCAGAAAAGATGAGTTATGTTTCCACTGGGGGCGGAGCAATGTTAGAATATCTTGAAGGTAAAGTCCTCCCCGGCATCAAAGCCATTGAGGAATAGCATAAATAGAATGCAACAAAAAGAGAGGCAGACATAGCGTTTGTCTCTCTTTTACGGAATTATGCCCCGATTTTTGCCTATAACGTTGGATGAAGTGAAGCGCCTCGGGTGGGATGAGGTGGATGTTGTCATTGTCAGCGGAGATGCTTATGTGGACCATCCTTCGTTCGGAACTGCAGTGATAGGCCGTACGTTGGAGGCTGCCGGCTACCGGGTGGCTATCATCCCACAGCCCAATTGGCGAGACGATTTGCGAGATTTCCGCAAGTTTGGTCAGCCCAGGCTTTTTTTTGGTGTCACTTCAGGGGTGATGGATTCCATGGTGAACCACTATACAGCCGCTCGTCGGTTGCGTCATGACGATGCCTATACCCCAGGTGGATCCTTCGGCTTCAGACCGGACTATGCCACTTGCGTCTACAGCCGCATACTCAAGCAACTTTATCCCAATACACCTGTGGTGATAGGGGGCGTAGAGGCTTCGATGCGACGCCTATCGCACTACGACTATTGGAGCGACAGCCTTAAGCCTTCTATCCTCTATGACGCGGAGGCCGACCTATTGGTATATGGCATGGGAGAAAAGCCTATGGTGAATATTGCCAATATGCTGGCAGACAATGAGCCATTATATAAGTTGCATTCTATCCCTCAAGTGGGTTACATGGATAGGCATGTGCCAAAAGGTGGTAACGTGATCATGCTACACAGCTACGACCAATGTCTCTGTTCCAAGCGAAACCAAGCAGAGAATTTTCATCGGATTGAATTGGAGAGCAACAAAATGGAAACTGCCACGCTTGTACAGCCGCATGGCGAATCCTATGTGGTCATCAATCCGCCAGAACCGCCAATGACTACAGAGGAGATGGACGCCTCCTTTGATTTGCCGTATACCCGTCTTCCTCATCCAAAATATAAGAAGCGTGGCATCATACCAGCCTACGAAATGATCAAAAACTCTGTAAATATCCACCGCGGATGTTTTGGAGGATGTTCGTTCTGCACCATCTCGGCCCATCAGGGCAAACAGATTGTTTCCCGGTCAGAGGAGTCCATACTACGTGAGGTGAGGGCCCTTGCCCAAAGAGAGGATTTTAATGGTGTCATCAGCGACCTTGGCGGGCCATCGGCCAATATGTACCGCATGTCGGGCAAGAAAAAGGATCTTTGCAAAAAGTGTGCTCGATATAGCTGTATTCACCCCACAATGTGTAAGAATCTTAACTCCGATCACAGCCCTTTGTTGGAACTTTATAGGCAGGTGATGGCAGTGCCGGGCGTGAGGCACGTCTATATCGGAAGTGGTATCCGTTGCGACCTTTTTACTGAAGCCAACCGAGGTTGGGACTATTTTCGCCAAGTGGTGCTACACCATGTGGGGGGGCGACTTAAGGTAGCACCAGAACATACTAGTGCCAAGGTACTTTCCTATATGCGTAAGCCAAGGTTCGATTTGTTTCTGCAGACCAAAAGTCGGTTCGATGCTATATGTCGGCAGGCTGAAGTCAAGTATCAACTAATACCCTATTTCATCAGCTCCCATCCTGGCTGTAGGATTCAGGATATGGCGGACCTTGCGGTGGAAATGAAACGTTTGGGCTACCGGCTCGAACAGATTCAGGATTTCACTCCCACTCCGATGACTCTCAGCACCGAGATGTACTACACCGGCATCAATCCCGAGACCATGGAGCCTGTGTATGTAGCCACTGCTCCCAACGAAAAAAAAGAGCAGAATCTGATGTTTTTCTTTTACCGGAAAGATTGTCAGCCGGCTATCCGAAAAGTGCTCCACAAAAACCACCTTGATGCTTATATAGGCAAACTTCTGGGCGGTAGAAATTAATGTGGATTCCATACAATAATAAGCGCAGTAACGCGTTACTATTAGGATAGATTGAATACAATTGACACTGTTATGATTAAAGACAATTTGGAAAAAGTTCGTGCCACCCTTAAGGAAGGGGTGCGATTGGTTGCTGTTTCCAAAACAAAGCCGGTAGAGGACTTGCAAGAAGCATACGGTTGCGGCCAGCGTCTTTTTGGAGAGAACAAAGCATTGGAAATGCGTGACAAACATCAGGCTTTACCACGGGATATTGAGTGGCATTTTATCGGCCATTTGCAGACCAACAAAGTTAAATACATTGCTCCATACGTTAGTCTCATCCATAGCATCGACAGCATTGGTTTGCTTCAGGTGGTTGACAGGGAGGCTCTCAAACATGGCCGTGTGATAGACTGTTTGCTACAGTTTCATATTGCTACTGAGGAAACCAAGTTTGGTCTTGATATAAGGGAGGCCCAGGCACTAATGGAGTCGGCAGAATATGCCAGACTTCAGAACGTGCGTATTGTTGGGGTGATGGGTATGGCCACTAATACGCCAGATTGTGGTCTCATCCGCAGGGAGTTTCGCACTTTACGCTCCTATTTCGACCAGTTGGCCGACTTCTATTTTAAAGGTCATCCCGAGTTTAAGGAGATTTCCATGGGTATGTCACATGATTACGAAATCGCAATGGAGGAAGGCTCCACCATTGTTCGCCTTGGTACTTCCATCTTTGGCGCCAGAGACTATAACATAGCGGTTAATGATTGACCTAATATCGAAAGATTCAGATCTTTATGTAGTTTATTTTGGTGTGCGATGTCATGTACCTGAGAGATATTAAGACTATACATTCTTCGCAAAAGGATAACTGCTAAATCGGCATAAGAAGTGTTTTCTTTCGCTTGTTTTATATCCTCAAAACTCTAATACAAAGCTCTAATGCAAATATTCAAGAAAAAGCCTCAGATTGTCTTCTCTTACATAGTCATCACTTTGGGCATCCTTATCTATACCTTCGCGTGGTCCGCTGTGATGCTCCCGGCCAAAATTGTTGGTGGTGGCGTAAGCGGTATCTGTTCGGTAATCTGTTACACCACGGGAGGTAAAATCCCCATTGGCATTATGAGTTTGGTCATAAATTCTGTCTTGGTTCTTGTCGGATTCAAGTTTCTTGGATCCAAGTTTGGTGCCAACACCATCTATGGCATAATTATGTCTTCTCTTGGCTTTATTCTTTGGCAACAGGTGTTGCATGTGGAAAATCTATTTGATGTCAGTCAATTCGGCGGTTTTATGTGTGCTATCATCGGGGGGGCTCTTTGTGGAATTGGCATCGGCATCACTTTCTCGCGTGGTGCAAATACTGGAGGAACGGATATTATAGCCTTGATTTTGAGTAAATATTACAATATTTCCCCAGGCAAGGTTATTATGTACCTCGATATTTTCATTGTCGGCTCATCGTTCCTTGTTTCCCATAAGATCGAGAATGTTGTCTTTGGATATATTGTCATGGTAACTATGACTTATGTACTTGATATGGTATTGGACGGAAATAAACAGTCCTATCAGGTGATGGTCTTTTCAGATAAAAATGGAGCAATAGGCGATGCTATTACCTCCGAAGTGGGTCGTGGCGCTACTCTACTTGATGCCAAAGGATGCTACAGTGGGCAGACTCGGCCCGTACTCATCGTCATGGTTCACAAAACTGACAAGCCTCATGTGATGCAAATTATACACCGTATCGACCAAAACGCATTTGTTTCCGTAACCAAAACTCAGGGTGTTTATGGTCGCAATTTCGAAAAACTCAAACTTTAAATGAAACTTATATCCTCTTCACTCTTGTCTGCCGATTTCGGTAATTTACAGCGCGATATCGAAATGCTTAATGCTAGCGATTGCGACTGGTTGCATGTTGATGTGATGGACGGAATTTTTGTTCCCAACATTAGTTTTGGTCAACCAGTTGTTAGGTACATTAAAAAATATGCCCAAAAACCGCTTGATATGCATCTGATGATTTCGGAACCAGATCGTTATATCCGTGATTTTAAAGAAGCAGGCGCTGATATTCTTACAGTACACTATGAGGCCTGTACCCACCTCGATCGTACACTCAACACTATCAAGGAGTTTGAAATTCAGTGTGGTGTAGCAATCAATCCTGCCACCCCTGTGGCGTTGCTTGAGGATTCCATCCAGCTCTGTAATATAGTGGTGCTGATGTCGGTCAATCCTGGCTTTGGAGGGCAGGGATTCATTGAAAATACTTACAGTAAGGTGCGTCAGCTGCGCGACCTATGCAGTCGTAAGAATTCCAAATGTCTCATTGAGGTGGATGGCGGTGTGAATGTCGACAATGCTCATAAGCTTTTCAAGACGGGTGCTGATGTGTTGGTGGCAGGTAGCTCGGTCTTTCATTCCGTCAATCCCGCTAAGACCATAAAAGAGCTTAAGAAGTGAACCGTCCCGCTTTGATTTTGGCACCTGGAAAGGACAGGGCAGTGCTCCGTCGGCATCCGTGGATTTTTTCTGGGGCGGTACGCCGACAAACAGGGAATCCGCAGGAAGGCGATATTGTTGATGTCTTCGATTCCGAAGGCAAGTGGCTTGCGGCTGGGCACTTTCAAAGTGGGAGTATTGTTTGCAAGGTGCTTAGCTTCGACACTCCCGATGTCGACCCAGACAAGCATCCCGAATTTTGGCGTCAACGTATCCATCAGGCTATTGAATACCGCCGACGATTGGGCTTTTTTGAGCTTGGTAATACCAATGTATTCCGCCTTGTGCATGCTGAAGGCGATTTTCTCCCTGGATTGGTAGCTGATTTTTACAATGGTGTACTAGTCCTTCAGACACATAGTATGGGCATGCACCGCACGTTGCCTCTTCTAGCAGAGTTGTTCACAGAAGAGTTGCCTCTTAAATCGGTTTTTGACAAAAGTTCAACCACCCTCCCAGGTGGTGGAGCAAAGGACGGTTATATTTGGGGCAAAGAGTTTGCAGAATGGGAAATTTGCGAGGATGGCAATCGGTTGCTTGTTAATTTTTTTGAAGGGCAGAAGACTGGATTTTTTATTGACCAGCGCGAAAATAGGCACTTGGTTGCCATGCTCTCTCGGGGGCGCCGCGTGCTCAATTGTTTCGGCTACACAGGTGGTTTTAGTTTGGGAGCACTCAAAGGAGGTGCCGAGTATGTCGAGACGGTAGACATAAGTAGGAGGGCCATCGACCTTTGCGACCGTAATGTGGCTCTCAACTTCGGTCCTGGAGTTCCGCATAAAGGAGTGGTAGCCGATGTGTTGCAACACCTCGATACAATCAGCGGTCAGTTCGATGTCATTATTCTTGACCCCCCAGCCTTTGCCAAGAATCATCGTAGCCTACAGCAAGGTCTAAAAGGCTACCGAAATATCAACCAAAAGGCCATGGAAAAAATTCATCCTGGAGGGCTTTTGTTTACTTTCAGTTGTTCTCAAGCTGTTAGTCGTGATGACTTCCAAACAGTATGTTTTACTGCTGCTGCCAATGCTCACCGACGAGTACGCATTGTACATCGGTTGGATCATGCCATGGATCATCCAGTTAGCATCTATCACCCCGAGGGAGAGTACCTTAAAGGATTGCTTTTGAGCATAGAATAGCAATGTAAAAAACCAAATACACTAAAATTGATACTTAAACAATGCCGAGGCTGACTGCGACCACGGCGCGCAAATGAAACACCAATCTATGTGCGAAACAGAAAAAGGCTACCTAAAGATAGACCAATACGATGAGAACTGCGTAGCCGAAATGGCTATGCATTATAGAGAGATTCTCCGCCTTCTTGGAGAAGACCCCGATAGGGAGGGACTGTTGCGTTCGCCCGAGCGCATTGCCAAAGCCATGCTTTTCTTCACCAACGGCTACGATCTGGACCCAGAGGAAATCTTGCGTTCGGCTCTCTTCCATGAGGACTACAAACAGATGGTGGTGGTTAAAAACATCGAACTCTACTCCCTATGCGAGCATCACATGGTCCCTTTTGTGGGCAAAGCCCACGTAGCCTATATTCCCAACGGTACCATCGTGGGACTAAGTAAAATTCCGCGTGTTGTGGATGCCTACGCCCGACGTCTTCAAGTGCAGGAGCGCCTTACCCGTCAGATTAAGGACTGTATCCAAAACACCCTCAACCCACTTGGTGTTGCCGTTGTTATTGAGGCTCAGCATATGTGTATGTCCATGCGTGGAGTGCAGAAGCAGAATAGCGTCACCACCACTAGCGACTTTACGGGCGCATTCATCAAGGACCCCAAAACTCGCGAAGAGTTCATGAATATTATCGGCCAAAATTTACACTAAACAGATATCATATCATGAAAAAAGCTATTGCTCTAATCTTTACCGCATTTGTCTTTCTGGCGGTTGCTCATGCCCAGCTGACTCACACGTCTAGTGGCACAACCGATGTAAATGCTACAGGCATCATCAAGAAAGCTTCCGCCAAAATGTCCGGTACTGTCGCTTTCACTGTTACGGTGGTTAGTTATGATGCTGACCGAAAGGAGACCTTTCGTCAGAAAGCCGATGTACTCTATCAGGCTCCCCGTTATCGGGTGAAAGCCGGTCAGATAGATATATATTGCGATGGAAAATCCATTTGGCAGGTCAACAAATCGGCTAAAGAGGTTGTGGTGTCGCCCATTGCCGATAGCGATGACGACCTCACGAATCCCGCCCGCCTGTTGGCGGGCTACAGCAAGAACTACCGTGCCAAGTTCATCCGCCAAGAGGATGATGGTACCTCTATTGTTGACCTGCAACCCAACAAGAGCCGTAGCTATCACAAGATACGCCTCTATATTGGACCAAACGACCAATTGAAAAAACTCGAACAATATAACTACGATTCCTCCCGTAGCGAGTACTCCATTTCTGGTTTCAAAAAAACTAGCGCTTCCGAATCCGACTTTACATTCAACTCTGCGGTCAACCCGTCCTACGAACTTATCGACATGAGGTAGTGTTGTTCTAGCGATGAGTTCTTTACAGAAAACAATCTTTCATCTACAACCAAAAAATGCTTCTTTTACTGATAGAAACTGCCACCGCCATCTGCTCCGTTGCCTTGGCTCAAGATAGTGAGGTCCTTGCCGAAGTGCATTCCACCGAGCCCAATGCCCATTCATCCAAACTCTCGCCTTTTATCGACTTGATTTTTAAACAGTGTGGTCTGTGCCCCTCTAAGCTCGACGCCGTCTGCGTTTCCAGCGGCCCTGGTAGCTACACAGGGCTACGCATTGGTGTCAGCACGGCCAAAGGGTTTTGCTATGCATTGGACAAGCCTCTGTTGGCTGTTCCAACCCTCCAAAGTATGGCAGCCCAGTTTTTCGTTGCACACCCTAGCTACCATGGACTTGTCTGCCCCATGATAGATGCTCGTCGTATGGAATGCTATACAGCTGTCTATAGTCGGCAAGGGGAAGTCAAGCCCGTTAGTGCCGACATTCTCGTCCCTGGAATTTATGATGCCTACCTCAACCAAAACCAGGTGGTTTTCTTTGGCGATGGTGCAGCAAAGACCCAGCCTATTCTAGGGATTCACGCCAATGCCCGTTATGCACCCGACTTCTTGATTTCCGCCACAGGCATGCTTCCCGCAGCCTTGCAAAAGTTGCGCGAGCACCAGACTGAAGATGTTGCCTATTTTGAGCCTTACTACTTAAAGGATTTCGTTGCAAAAAAATCCGTTGTTCATGGCCTGCGATAGCTAATCTTTACCTCATGCTCCGCTACACTCTAAAACGCCTCCTTTATGGCTTGTTGGTCATCCTTGGTGTGGTGACGCTAGTGTTTTTTCTTTTTAACATTCTGCCTGGTGACCCTGCCCGCATGATGTTGGGACAACGCGCTGATGCCGAGAGCATCGCTATTATCAACAAGGACCTTGGCCGTGATAAACCTGTTGGCATACAGTACCTCGGTTACCTCAATGACCTTCTTCCAGTATCTTTCCACCACAACAGCAATCCGGACAGCTATTTTTACCTCTCGTCCGACAAATACACCCCCTATACAACCCTCCTCACGGTTGGTCACACCACAGTAATCCTCAAAGTACCTTATCTTAGGCGCAGTTATCAGTCCAAACGAAAGGTGTCCCAAATCATTTCTACTGCATTCCCTCAAACGGCTCTTTTGGCTGTTGTGGCTCTCTCTTTTGCTTTGGTGCTAGGCATTTCTTTGGGCGTACTGTCGGCTCTCCATAAGGACACTTGGGTCGACCGACTGGTCCTCGTACTTTCTACCCTTGGCATGTCGTTGCCATCTTTCTTTGCTGCCATTCTTATTGCCTGGCTCTTTGCCTTTGTTTTGGCGGACTGTACCCACCTCAATATGTTTGGTAGTCTCTATACTGTGGACGATTATGGTACAGGAGAATATCTCGACATCAAAAATTTGATTCTCCCCGCCTTTACTTTGGGGATACGACCCTTGGCGACTCTCACACAACTTACCCGAAATAGCATGCTCGAGGCCCTTTCACAGGACTATATACGCACGGCTCGGGCCAAAGGTTTGCCCACGCGACAGATTGTCCTCCATCATGCTCTCCGCAACGCCATCAATCCTGTGGTTACTTCGGCTTCCGGTTGGTTGGCAGGGCTGTTGGCAGGCGCAGTCTTTGTGGAGTATGTTTTCGACTGGAAAGGTATGGGTACGGTTATCGTTGATGGTCTCGACAAGTACGATTTCCCCGTTGTGATGGGCTCTATCCTTTTTATCTGCGTCCTTCTGATTGTTATCAATATCTTTACTGATATACTCTACGGCCTCCTCGACCCCCGTGTCCGTATCCGATAGCGCTCAAATGCGCGGCTATCTGATTAGGCAAATTCTTCATCAGTTCAGTTGCTGCGCAAACCGCCAAACCTTTTATGGGAAACATTAATTGCGTAAATCACACAACAGCCTACATACCAGTGTTAGAGCAATGGGTAATATTGCCGCATTCATCTGTTGCGGTAGTGGACCGATAGTCATCGCCATAGCCCAAAAGAGCATTAGCAATTGTATGCAAATCAGCCATTTGTTGCTTTTCTTGCGAGCAATGGCAAAATAAGCAAACAGCGGTGATGCCCATAGGATGTTCAAATTGGGTTTAGTGCAATAATGTTCTGTGAAAAACCACAAAAACATAACCAATGCCGATACCGCAAAGGTCAACCCATATAGCACAGCATCAAGCCAACCCATCTTCCATTCTTTCTTCCAATCGATTATCGTAAGTATCAGTACCAGAATGAATAACATCCAAAATACGATGGTTGGGGAGCTACTTTTGGCCGTTGGGATACGAGTCTCAGGAAGCACTAATTGAGCACTGTCAACCAATGGTTCGTGCGTGTCGTTTGCTCGCATGGTGTCCAACAAGTGCATCATCTCTATTGGATGGAACATATACTCATAGTTGCTGCATCTGACATCACACCGTTGCCCCAACGCAATGTCTACCCCTAATCGCCACCACAGCAAATTCCCTTCAGTGCTTTTATACACCATGTTGCGATAACTCATGTTGGTGTCGGTTACTGTTTCGGGGCTCAGTTGTCGGTGGGATAGGCAACCGGTTATCATATCGCGCACTCGCGTGGCACAGTTGTCGCGAAAAAAATCGTACCAATAGTAGCGGTATTCCGGCAGATTGTTGTTTTCCAACATCACAAAAAGGTTGTTCAGCTCCTGATTGCTGATGCGGAGTTTCTGTTCCCAAACGGCACGTCCCTCGTGGGCATACTCCAACAGAAAAGTGTTGTATATAGTGCGGCTTAGGCAGTAGTGTAGTCTCCCACATGCAAAGGACCAGTAGAAATGTGGCATGTCGAAATCAAATGTGCCGTAGTTATAAACCAAGTCCAAATGTAAAGTGCTGTCACATATACGCACAGCACTATGCCCAAAGGATGTGTAGAATTCCTCCCCCGGCCCGCAGGTTAGCACACTAGCATAGGCCGAATCGGAAAGGTGTGCTTCGTACTTTTGTGCTCGTGTGATTGGCGCAAAAAATATCAGGGTCAGTATTAATAATGTCAGTTTTTTCATAATAGTTGCCTTATTGATTTGCTACGGTTTGCCATCAGGATATTCTGTGTATAAACGATATTCTCATTTTTCTGGAATTGATTCAATCTCAGGCACATGCGTCAGCTCTGTGCTAGTTGTATCAGACGCTTGGGGAGCGGTTGGCGTCAGGTGTACATCCATCTGCGGAAAGGGTATGGAGATGTCGTTGGCATAAAAGGCTTTGTAGATGTTTTCATTCAGCCTCTTCCATACTGTCCAATAGTCCTCTACAGTCACCCACAACCATAGGGCAATGTCTACTGAACTGCTACTCAATTCCTTTACTGCTATGGTGGGAGGCTTGGGCTGTTGCAGAATCAGTGGATCGTTGTCTACCACATCTTTCAGTACCGCCTTGGCCTTGTCCAAATCGGTACCATAGGCTACACTGGCCACAGCATCCAATCGGATGACTGGTTCTTTGGTATGGTTGATAATCGATTTGTTGGAAAGTTCGCTATTGGGAATGATGATGCTGCGACCGTTGAAAGGTTGAATGGTGGTGTTGAAAATACGGATTTCGCGCACATAGCCCTTGTAGGAACCCGCCTCGATGTAGTCTCCCACCTTGAAGTTGTGTTGCATCAATATCATCACACCGCCAGCAAAGTTCTGCAACGTACCCTGTAACGCCATGCCAATTGCCAAGCCAATGGCTCCCAAAACGGCTATAAAGGAGGTCGCCTTGATGCCGATAACATCCATAGCCATGATAATGAACAGTATCTTCAGCATCACATCCAGCAACGAGGCCAAGAAACTCTTGATGGTTGACTCCGCATTGCGACGTTCCAAAACTCTATTCAGCGACCTCTTGACAATCCTTATCAATTTAAAGCCTACCCAAAGAATTAGAAAGGCGCAGAGTAACTTTGGTAAGAATCCGATAATCATCTGAAAACCATAGTCCATGGCATCTTTCAATAAGGTATTCTCTCCAGTGATCAGTTCTTTGACGTCCGTAAGGTCCATATTGGCTAGGCTGTCTTTCACCGCAGAGGTGATACTGTCGCTTTCAATTAGGCTCTTGGTAAATTCGTCTTTAGGTGCGTCTCCCACGGTTTGACCTTGTGTGGTGCCAATGGCCAAAAGTGAGGAGGCATTATCGTCTGTTTGTAGCATATTTGGCGTATCTTGTATCTAAAAAACGAGTTGCAAAATTACTACAAATATTCCAATTGTCAAAAAAAAACGAACACACATCTCTGTCCGCTGAAGATAGTCCATTCCAATTTTGCTTCTTTGTGCTGTTTTCATCGCATGGTCTATGTGCCGAAAGTTCTATATGCGTTCCAATGGTCCTTAAAAGATGATGTGTAAGCTTTGTCTCAAAAGGAGTAAGGTTCTCTGCCAGATAGGCGTTCTCGAAGTTGGGAATGTCGGCAATGTTGAATGTGCGCCCTTCGGCTTCGTACACTGCCTGCATTAGGTCTTTGAGACTTTGCATGCTGTCCTGCATGGCTTCGGAAAATTGGTGTACCGCACTCGCCACCATCCTGTCGTAGGCTTCGCGGGCTACCGCTGGTCCATTGCCTCCTGCACGTTGATAACGAATGTCGTTGTCGTTTGCATCAAACGTATCCACGTTGTCCGTAGCAGCCTTGATTTGGTTGGGGGAGAATACTATCCACTCATTGGCTTCAGTCATTTCGTGTCCACCATCATATATGTTTTTGGCATACACGCCATCCTGTCCACTGCCATGCATGCGGATATCTCTAACGTAATCGTCTATCGTCTCTACGAAGGAGCTTTCTTCATAACTATAAGTTTCTCCCGTCTCTCCCGCCTTTTCTTCAGCATATCTCTTCGCCATAATCTCATCCGTGAACGAATCCACGGGATTGCCTTCTTCATCGTACACAACCCATTTCTCTCCATAGATGTCATCCCATGGGTTGCCTCCAAAGTCTTGTATCTCTGGGTCTCTCACGTTAAGAAAAACAGCGTATATTCCATGCTCGTAACCTTCGCTTCCGTTTTCATCATAGTATTCAAAATCCTCTGTTCCGAACAGGAGCAACGGATCTGTAGTAGTTCGCGAAGCCTACGACAGGATGGTGACAAGTGTGGCACACCAATTCTCCGAAGCCATGCAGGATAGCATGCAAAGCCTTAAGGACCTAATACAGGCAGTATACGAGGCCGAGAGGACGCACCTGTAACCTAGTGGTAGGTTATAGGTAACTTCGCCTTTTTGTTTACCTTTTGTTTACTTTTCTTTTACTCTTTGTTTACCTAACCTAAACAAAAGGTAAATAAAAGGTAAATGAAACCTAAACAAAAGGTAAACAAAAAGGCGAAGTTACCTATACTTTGCCACCTAGGCATGGGGTACCTAGTTAGGCGGAGCATGCTTGCAGATGCCCACATTCTTCTCGGAGTATCAAAGGACTTTGTGCTGTGAAGTGTGGTTTGTTGGAATTTATTTGAGTGGGTTCTTGGAGTGAAGATGGAGAGGCCAACCTGTCGGTGCGCACGGATTGGCGACAATAGTAAATAAATTTATCTAGGTGGAGAAATATTCGTATCTTTGCAAATTCAAATGTACGTAAGATTGATAACAAAAATCGTTACAAATGACACAGAACAAAATAGTTAAAGCGGACGATATAGTGGTCCGTTTCGCTGGCGATTCCGGTGATGGCATGCAGCTTTCGGGTACATTGTTTTCCGATGCTTCCGCCCTCACGGGCAACGATATTGCCACATTTCCTGACTATCCTCCAGAGATACGCGCGCCCCATAACACCATCTCAGGTGTTTCCGGTTACCAAGTGCATGTGGGTAATCGCATCTATAGTTCGGGAGACAAGTGCGACATACTTGTTTGTATGAATCCCGCCTCCTTCAAATCGAACCTTCACTGGGCCAAAAAAGGCGGCACGGTGATCGTGGACATTGACACCTTTACTGATGACGTTCTGCAGAAAGCCGGCATTACCGACAATCCTTTTTCGGATGAGATGGAGCGTGCATACACCATCATCAAAGCCCCCATCACCTCCTTCACCGCCCGCATCGGGCAGAGTGTTGGTGCTGATAAGAAGACTGCCGACAAGAGCCGCAACATGTTTGCACTGGGCATCATATTCTACATGACCCACAAGGGGCTGGAGCACACCTACACCTATCTAGAGCGCAAGTTTGCCAAGAAGCCTGAGGTGATTAAGCTCAACAAGGCCGTTTTGACTGAGGGCTACGAGTATGCCGACAAGCTGGAGGTGGTGCATTCGCACATCTTTGAAGTGTCCAAGTGCACTACCATGCCCAAAGGTCGCTACCGCAACATCACCGGCAACGTGGCTACCGCATGGGGTCTGTTGGCTGCTAGCGAGCGTAGCGGTCATCGTCTCTTTTTGGGTAGCTATCCCATCACCCCCGCCACCGACATTATGGTGGAGTTGGCCAAGAACAAAGGCTTGGGGGCGCGCGTCTTCCAAGCTGAGGACGAGATCGCGGGCATATGCTCCGCCATTGGGGCTAGCTATGCTGGTGCCTTGGCTTGCACAAGCACTTCTGGTCCGGGACTTTCGCTCAAGAGCGAGGCATTGGGTTTGGCAGTGATGACCGAATTGCCTCTAGTGGTGGTTGACGTGCAGCGTGGAGGCCCCTCTACAGGCTTGCCCACCAAGACTGAGCAGGGCGACTTGAATCAGGCCCTCTATGGCCGCAATGGAGAGGCACCTCTAGTGGTATTAGCCGCTTCTAGTAGCGCCAACTGCTTTTATTGGGCCTACAATGCGGCCAAGATTGCCTTAGAACACATGACCCCCGTGATACTACTGACCGATGCCTATTTGGGTAATGGTTCGCAACTGTTCCGCATACCCAAGGTGGCTGACTTGCCTAGCATTACTGCTCCGATGGCCACTCCAAACGATACCGAGTATCGTCCCTACCGCCGCGATGCTGAGACATATGTGCGCTGGTGGGCTATACCAGGCATGGAAGGTTTGAGTCATCGTGTGGGTGGTTTAGAGAAGACGCCCGACGGTCCCTTGAGTGTTGCTCCTGAGAACCATGCTTTGATGGTGCAGAATAGGCAGGAAAAGGTCGATCGAGTGGCCAACTGTATTCCCGACCAGGAGGTGAATGGCAACCCCGATGCCGATTTACTGGTTGTTGGCTGGGGTGGCACGGCTGGTGCCATAACTCAGGCTGTTGAGGAAATGAATGAGGAAGGTAAAAAGGTTGCCTACACCCATTTCAACTATATCTGCCCGCTACCAAAAAATACTGGTGAGATTTTGCACAGATACAAGAAAATTGTGGTTTGCGAGCTCAATAACGGTCAGTTTTTGGGCTATTTGCGCACCCAGTTTCCAGAGTGCCCCATGCACCGGTTCAACAAGGTTATGGGATTGCCTTTCGAGGTCAGCGAGCTAAAGGAATATTTCAATAAAATTTTAGCTCAGTAGTAGACGGTCGGAGGCATCGGTTTTGCGGTGCCTGCCCCTTGCGTTTTAAAAAAAAAGTAATTATGGCAAAAAGACATTTTGTTCCTAAAGCGGACAGAGAATATACAAAGGCTGATTTTGCAAGCGACCAAATGGTTAAATGGTGTCCCGGTTGTGGTGACCATGCCATCCTTTCCTCCCTACTGAACACCTTCCCAAAGGTGGACCACAAGAAGGAGAATATTTGCATGATTTCTGGTATTGGTTGCTCGTCACGTATTCCGTACTATGTTGATTCCTATGGCTTCCACGGCATCCACGGCCGTGCTTGCGCCATAGCCACTGGTGTGAAGTTGGCCAATCCTGCACTGAGTGTGTGGGTAAACATGGGTGATGGTGATGCTCTGTCGATAGGCGGCAATCATCTGATTCATGCTGTCCGTCGCAATCAAGATTTCAACATCACGATTTTCAATAACGAAATATATGGCTTGACCAAGGGTCAGTACAGCCCTACAACCAAGTTTGGTCAGATTACCAAGACATCACCGTTCGGCAATATCGACTACCCCTTCAACCCAGGGGAGCTAGTGATGGGTGCCCAAGGCACCTTCTTCGCCCGTGCCATTGATGCCATGCCTAATCTGACCACAGACATCATGACCCGTGCTGCCAAGCATGATGGTTGCAGTGTGGTGGAAGTGCTGCAGAACTGTATGATTTTCAATAATGGAGCGCATGCAGATATTACCGATCGCGCTATACGCGATGACAAGATTATTGTTCTAGAACACCATAAACCCATGCTCTATGGTAAGGACATGAACAAAGGTCTGCATTTTAATGGCCGTTATTTCGAAGCTGTCACCTTAGGGGAGAACGGAGTGACCATTGATGATATCAAGGTACATGACGAGACTACTGAGGATATCGGTATACACATGTCGCTGGCTCGTATGCACGGTGACTTGCCTGTGGCTATTGGAGTCATCCGCAATGTGGAGCGCCCATCCTATACCGAACTTTTTGAAGATAAGATGGATGAGGTGATGGCTAGCTGTAAGTACAAGTGCGTTGACGACTTGCTCAACTCGGGCGACACTTGGGAGGTCTGACCACATAATATGCAAGCCATCGTGCGGCCCGCTACGGCAGGTCGCGCGGTGGCTTTTCTTGACAAGAAAGGCGCGCCCGGTCGGGTTTTAGGCGCTTGGAGGAAGATAAAGTAAATATATCACAAACCTATGTCTATCGCACCCAAATACGACCCCAGCATCGTAGAGGAGAAATGGTACTCCTATTGGCTGGAAAAGAAACTCTTTCATTCGGAACCCGACAATCGGAAGTCGTACACCATTGTCATTCCTCCGCCCAATGTTACCGGCGTGTTGCATATGGGGCACATGCTCAACAACACTATACAGGATGTGCTGATTCGGCGTGCACGCATGTTGGGTTTCAACGCCTGTTGGGTACCAGGTACTGACCATGCCTCCATTGCCACAGAGGCCAAGGTGGTGAACATGCTGAAGGAGCGTGGCATCGACAAACGCGACCTCACCCGCGAGGAGTTCATGAAATATGCTTGGGAGTGGAAGGAGGAATATGGTGGCATTATCCTAAAGCAGTTGCGCAAACTTGGTGCTTCTTGCGATTGGGACCGTACAGCCTTTACGATGGACGATATCCGTTACGAGAGTGTGATACGTGTGTTTGTGGATCTTTACAAAAAAGGACTTATCTACCGTGGTGTTCGCATGGTCAATTGGGATCCCAAGGCATTGACGGCTGTTAGTGATGAGGAGGTGGTGTACAAAGAAAGTCACGGCAAGTTGTTCTACTTGCGCTACTATATAGATGAGAGCGTGAAGGCTTTCAGTGCCAATCTTTCGGACGACCCCACCCTTTGTGGCATCCGCAAGGACAACAAAGGCTATTACATCGTTGTTGCCACTACGCGTCCGGAGACTATTTTGGGCGACACTGCCGTGTGTGTACACCCCGATGATCCGCGCTATGTGGCGCTCAAGGGCCAGAGAGTGATTGTCCCTAGTGTGGGGCGTAGCGTGCAGGTAATCATGGACGAGTATGTGGACCGTGAATTTGGCACGGGAGCACTGAAGGTTACTCCAGCCCACGATATCAATGACTATAATCTTGGCATGAAATATGGTTTGGAGACCATTGACATCTTCAACGACAACGGCACCTTAAACGACAAGGGCATGCAGTATGCCGGAATGGACCGTTTTGCTTGCCGCAAGCAGATAGTTAAAGACCTTGAGGCGCAGGGGTATATAGAGAAGATAGAGGATTATACCAACAAGGTAGGGCACTCGGAACGTACCGATGCCGTTATTGAGCCGAAACTCTCTGCCCAATGGTTCATGCGTATGGATGGGGTTGCAAAAAAGGCTCTTGAGGTGGTGGAGGATGGTACCATACAGTTCCACCCCGCCAAATTCCGCAACACCTACCGCCATTGGCTAGAAAATATCAAGAATTGGTGTATCAGCCGACAGTTGTGGTGGGGGCAACGCATCCCTGCCTACTACTACGAAGTCGATGGTAAAACCGAGGTAGTAGTAGCTGAAAGCCGCGAAGAGGCCTTTGCTATGGTTGGAGAGCGTCACCCAGGCGCAGTGAAAAATGCCATCGACCTCCGTCAAGACGAGGACGTACTGGACACTTGGTTCAGTTCGTGGTTATGGCCAATCAGCCTGTTCGACGGCATACGCAATCCCGACAACGACCAAATTAAGTACTATTATCCTACCGAGACTTTGATTACTGCCCCAGATATCATCTTCTTTTGGGTGGCGCGCATGATTATGGCTGGCCAAGAGTATAGAGGGGAGGTGCCTTTTAGGCATGTTTATTTTACAGGCATAGTTCGTGACAAATTGGGCCGCAAGATGTCGAAGTCGTTGGGGAATAGCCCCGATCCTATTGAACTTATCAACCGTTACGGTGCAGACGGTGTGCGGATGGGCATGTTGCTGACAGCTCCGGCGGGCAACGATATTCCTTTTGACGAAAGTATCTGCGAACAAGGACGCAATTTCTCTAATAAGATTTGGAACGCTTTGCGGTTGGTACGCGGTTGGGATGTGAAAGAAGACTTGAAACAGAGTCAGGAAAACAGCATTAGTGTCCAGTGGATGGAGATGCGCATGGCCTGTGTGCTACAAGAGATTGAGCATGATTTTGACGAATTCCGCTTGAGCGAAGCGCTGATGAAGAGTTACAAGTTAGTGTGGGACGACTTTTGCTCGTGGTATTTGGAGATGGTCAAACCGGCATACGGTACACCTATTGATGGCGAGACGTATGAGGCAACGTTGAATATCTTCGACAAGTTGATGCGCATTTTGCACCCCTTCATGCCGTTTGTAACGGAGGAGATTTGGCATACTTTGCGTCAACGTGGTGAGGATGAGAGTATAATGACGCAGCACATTCCCCACAGTGTGGAATTTGACAGTCAACTACTCAACGACTTTCAGCAAGCTAGTGAGATTATTGGTGGAGTGCGAAACTTGCGGAACAGCAAGGGATTGTCGCCCAAAGAGGCGTTGGAATTGTATGTAAAGGGTAACTGCCCAGAGGCATTCCGTGGCATTATTGCCAAGTTGGCCAATGTATGTAGGATAGAGATGGTAGAGGAGAAGGTTGCCGGTGCTTTGAGTTTTATGGTTGGCACAACGGAATGTTTTGTGCCAGTCAGCCAAAATATCGACAAGGAGGCAGAACTTAAGAAACTGCAACAGGAGTTGCAGTATGCCGTAGGATTCCTTGAATCCGTCATGAAAAAGCTTGGAAACGAGAAGTTTGTCAACGGTGCACCCGAGAAGGTGGTTGCCATTGAGCGCCAGAAGAAAGCTGATGCCGAAAGCAAGATAGAGGCTTTAAAGGCCCAAATTGCGGCGTTGGGTTGCTGAGAGAGTTTTTCCTATGCGGCTTGTGACCGTGTAGTATATTGGACAGCAATACTATACACCAATAAAATGTAGCAACTCCGATGTTCGGAGTTGCTTTTTTTGCAGTCAGAATAGGGTGTTATGTGTGTCGATATGTTTTTTAGAGGAGTATTATAGAGGAGGCATTTGTATGTTTTGGCGAGAGTGGGATTGTGATATGGGGTGTAGGCAAATGATACAGGATGGCGTGTTGGAATGTAGGAGACGTTTACGAGAGTTTAATGTGGAGAAGACGTTGTTTTTGCCATAGGTAGCGGGGAATTTTGGGGAATAAAGAAACCCGGAAGAGCGGAGTCTTACCGGGCTTTTTGCTTGAAGCTGGAGCAGAATTATTTTTTCACAGCATCCTTGAAATCTTTGCAAGGCTTGAATTTGGGAATGTTGTGTTCGGGAACGATGACAGTGGTGTTTTTGGAGATGTTGCGACCGGTTTTTTGAGCCCGATGTACAATCTCAAATGTGCCAAAACCACGGAGATAGACGTTTTCGCCACTGGCCATATTCTGTTTGATAGTTGTCATCATTTCTTCCAAGATAATCAAGATGGCCTGCCTCTCCAGACCAGTTCTTTCGGCAATTGCATGCACAATGTCAGCTTTCGTCATATTGCTTAATTTATTAGGGTTAATAACTAAATTTCCGGCTGCAAAGATACGTTTTTTTTTTTATTCGAATAATTTATTTCGCATGATTTCAGTTTTTCTTAAATGGAAAGCGCGTTTGCACTTGGATTTTTTTTTGATGGTACAGGCAAGCTGTAGGGGAGAGGTAAGTTCGGGAGCAGTCGGTTGTGACGAACCCTTTTGGGGGAGAAATGAATGGCGTTCCGGATATATTGGATACAAATGTCAAGGGGTTGATAGGGGGAGGAAAAATATTTTTTATCATGTCGTATTATTTACGTATCTTTGTAACATGGAAACTGTGCCTCAAAAGAATACAAGACGCAAAGAGCGAATGTCTTATGAACAGGCCTTCAGTCTCAATGGCGGTAATAAGCCCCCCCAGGCCATAGATTTGGAGGAGGCAGTACTAGGGGCGCTGATGTTGGATGCCAACGCCTTAAACACGGCTGTTGACTTGTTGCACGAAGAATTTTTCTACAAACCTGAGCACCAAGCAATTTTCCGAGCCATACGCAAACTTTTCGAGCGAAATCAACCTGTGGACATGATGACGGTAACCAATCAGTTGCGCCAAAGCGGCGAGCTCGAGGCTGCCGGTGGTGCCTTCCACATTTCGGAGCTGACTAGCCATATCGTAAGTGCTGCACATATTGAGTACTATGCCCGCGTATTGAGTGAGAAATACATTTCGAGGGAGTTGATACGCATCTCTACAGAGACTATTTCTAGCGCCTACGATGAGACTACCGATGTAGTGGATCTTTTGGACAAGACCGAGGGCCGGTTGATGGACATCAACGAGAAGAACTTCCGTACGGATTACCGTCCGATTGGGGATTTGGTGCACGAAGCCCACGACCAGATTGTCGAGACAGCGGAAAACAAAGGTAGTACATCTGGCATTCCATCGGGATTTATCGAGTTAGACAAAATGACGGCTGGGTTCCAGCCGGGCACATTGATTATACTAGCAGCACGCCCTGCTATGGGCAAAACAGCATGCGCATTGAGTATGGCCCGCAACATAGCTGTTGAACAGGGCAAACCGGTGGCTTTCTTCTCGTTGGAGATGACTGGCGTGGAATTGGCCATGCGACTTATCTCGGCAGAAGCCCAGATTGCTGGCGACAAGTTAAAAAAAGGCGATTTGCGGCAGGACGAACTAGTTCAGCTGGAGGCCCGCACCCAAAGGCTCAATGAGGCCAAGATATTTATCGACGACACTCCGCAGTTGACTATTTATGAGTTGCGCGCCAAGTGTCGTCGATTGAAAGACCACCATGATATACAAATGGTCTTTATCGACTACTTGCAGTTGATGAGCGCTGGCAACGATACCTTGAACCGTAACTGCAACCGTGAGCAGGAAATTAGCACCATCAGTCGGCAACTGAAGGCATTGTCGAAGGAGTTGGGAATCCCCGTGCTAGCAATGGCACAGTTGAGCCGTGCTGTGGAAACCCGAGGTGGTGAAAAAAAACCGATGCTAAGCGACTTACGTGAATCTGGTGCTATTGAACAGAATGCCGATATAGTGATGTTTATATACCGTCCGGAATATTACGGCATACTTGAAGACGGGAAGGGCTCGACAGCGGGCATGGCAGACATCATTTTGGCCAAGCACCGTAGTGGTGGAGTGGGGGAGGCGCGTTTGCGATTTGTGGGCAAGTATGCGCGTTTTGAGAATGATGATTTCTCCGCAAATGGGCAGATTGCCGGTGCTTTGGCACAGAATACCTCATTCGATTCGGCCAGTGGAGTAAGGACAGTGTTGGTGAATTCCAAAATCAACCGCGACAACGGTAATATAGATGCGGGCTTTCAGCCCGATGGAGATGCGCCGTTTTAGGGTGTGGTCTTTTGCCATTCACTTGAAACTTTTGGAGCAAAGAAGATTGGAAAATTGTAGGAACGGATGTGTCAACATTCTGAAAAATGGAAATTGAATAACTAAATCAATGAAGACAATGGAAAATATGGACAAACTCACTAAAAAAGATCTCTTGAAGGAGACCGTCAAACACATCGACATCAAGGAATATGATTCCACCGAGCTCATCGACGCCATGCGCCGGATGTCCTTTACTAGTCGTGACACGGCCCGCGCAGCTGACATCCTTACGATGATGTGCAAAGAACACGACTGCACCAATATCCTCACTCTAGCTGGCTCCACTAGTGCTGCAGGTTGCATGCAAGTGTATGTGGACATGGTTCGTAACAAGATGATAGATGCCGTTGTTGCCACCGGTGCTTCTATTATTGACATGGACCTTTTTGAGGCCCTTGGCTTTAAGCACTACTTAGGTACCAAAGAGAATGTTATCCCCGATACCAAATTGCGTGAGCTTTACATCGACCGTATTTACGACACTTTTATTGATGAGGAGGAGTTGCAGGTTTGCGATAACGCCACTTACGAACTTGTTAACAAGTTGGAGGCTCGTCCGTATAGCTCACGCGAATTTCTCTATGAATTGGGCAAGTGGTTGCATGATGGTCGTGGGGTGAAGAAAGAAAGCCTCATTCAGACCTGTTACGAGTGCGGAGTGCCTATTTTCTGCCCTGCTTTTAGTGACAGTTCGGCTGGTTTTGGCATCGGCAAGCACCAATGGGATCGTGCCCAAAAAGGTGAGAAGTATTTGAGCATTGACAGCGTGTGCGACTTTATAGAACTGACCAAAATCAAGATGGCCGCCCCTGAGACCGGTTTGTTTATGGTAGGAGGCGGCACGCCCAAGAACTTTGCGCAAGACACTGTTGTTTGCGCCGAAATTCTCGGCCACGAGGTGCCAATGCACAAATATGCTATCCAGATAACTGTTGCCGATGTGCGTGACGGTGCTTGCAGTTCCTCTACTCTCTTGGAGGCGGGTAGTTGGGGCAAGGTGAGCGAAGATTTGCAACAGATGGTTTATGCTGAGGGCACCACGGTTATCCCAGCCATAGTCAGCTACGCCTATCACAACGGTAGTTGGAAAGATCGCCAATACAAGAATTGGCAGAAAATTTTCGAAAAATAAATCAATGTTGTACGCTTCGCCGACTTTCTGCGACGGAGCGTACCTTTTTTTGCATGGCCCTCAAGGGGTCGACGCAAGTATTACTCACGAGTCAAAGATTATGGAAGAACAACTCCGCAAGCAAATAAGTCGGTTGATTCACAACGAGGTGGTTTTGGCAACGGGATGTACCGAGCCTGGCGCAGTAGCGTTGTGCGTTGCCAAGGCGAAGGAGATTTTGGGGCGGGAGCCAGAACATGTCAAGGTGCTCCTAAGCAAGAATGTCTATAAGAACGCAATGGGGGTAGGAATTCCCGGCACAGGTATGATAGGATTGCCCATAGCGGTGGCTGTGGCTGTGGTGGCGGGCGATTCTAGCCGGCAGTTGGAAGTGCTAACCGTACCTGTCGAGAAGGTAGAGGAAGCCAAGAAGTGGCTTGCCAACAATGCCTCGCGTATAGAGATTGCCGTCAAGGACGACTGCGACAAGTTGTATGCAGAATGCGTTTGCACAGCTGGGGGCGACAAGTCGGTGGCTATCATCAGTCATAGGCATACCGAGTTCGTATATTTAGCCCGCAACAATGAGGTGCTGCAGAACAGTATGGCAGAGGATGTGCCACAGCAGTCGCAGGCCCGAGCAGGAGAAAAAAGGACTTCGTTGGGCAGTGCGAAGCTCACAGCCCGCTTGGTGTACGATTATGCTACTACCGCTCCGTTAGAGGAGTTAGAGTTTATCTACGACACGGTTCGGGTAAACGAGAAAGTGTCGGCCGTAGGGTTGGAAGGTTATGGTTTATGTACGGGCAAAATATTGATGGAGAACGCCAAAGGCGATTTGGTGCACACTGTAGTGGCTAGAACTGTGGCTGCTAGCGATGCGCGCATGGACGGTTGCGTGCTTCCGGTCTTCAGCAACAGCGGAAGCGGTAATCAGGGGATTTGCTGTACTTTGCCGGTCTATAGTTATGGCAAGGAAAAGGGTTGCAGTCATGAACAGATAGTTCGTGCCTTGATACTTAATCACTTGATGTCCATTTATATCAAAAGTGGGATTGGGCGGCTCAGCGCCCTTTGTGGTATTGTCAATGCTAGTATCGGAGTTGCCTGCGGTATTGTCTATCTTCATGGAGGCGGTTTTGAGCGGATGTGTTACGCCGTCAAGAACATGATCAATACTTTGGCGGGCATGGTTTGTGATGGAGCCAAGCCTAGTTGTGCGTTGAAGATGAGTACTGGGTTGTACAGTGCTTTTGTGAGCGCGGAGTTGGCTTATCAAGGTCATGTGGTTGATGCAACCGATGGCCTAAGTGAGGGTGATGTGGACTGTTCGGTTCGCAATTTGGGTCGGTTAGGCCATGATGGGATGGACGAGGTTGACGATACAATTTTAGACATTATGACTCACAAAAAGAACTGAATTTGTTACCCACCGAGTGTTTTTTTGCTGCCTACAAAGATATCTCATCGCAATGGGCGGAGGATAAGGAACCGACGTATGTTGATAACTTTCGGAAGAGTGCATGTGTTCATTGAAAAATAATTGATAATTTTGCAACTGAAAAAACAACGCTTTAAAAATGGAAAATAGAAAAGAAGAACTGTATTCGCAGGTTATATCTGCCGGAAAGCGCCGCTACTTTTTTGATGTGAAGGAAACTCGAGGAGGTGATAAATTCGTAACTATTACCGAGAGTCGCCGCATTTTTGACAACAATTCTGGCGAGTTCTATTACGACAAAAACAAAATTTTCCTCTACAAGGAGGACTTTGAGAAATTTCAAAAAGGCTTGGCCAATGCTTTTTCGTTTATAGAAACTGGAATAGAACCTGAGCCTGTGGTTATAGAAAATGGTGTCCATGGCAATGATGGAGACGACCTTCACCCGATTAACATAGACGATATCGACCTTAATTTCTAACCTTGTCTGTTATGGGTAAGATTATCTCTATCGCCAATCAAAAAGGTGGCGTGGGTAAAACCACCACGGCTGTCAATCTCAGTGCTGCACTGGCGGTGATGGAGTATAAGGTCCTTTTGGTCGATGCCGACCCGCAGGCCAATGCTTCTTCGGGGTTAGGTATCAATACCGATGAGCTTGAAAAGAGCGCATATGAGTGTTTTTTGGGCCAGGCGGACATCCACGACTGCATTGTGCAAGCCGATGCTCCGAACCTTTCGGTGTTACCTACTCGCATTGATTTGGTTGGGGCCGAGGTGGAGTTGGTTGGAGAAAAGAATCGTGAGTATTTCATCAGCCGGGCTTTAGAAGTTGTTAGAGATGAGTTTGACTTTATCCTCATTGACTGCAGTCCTTCTTTGGGTTTGATCACTGTCAATGCCCTTACGGCTAGCGACTCGGTTATCATTCCTATCCAAAGCGAATATTTTGCTTTGGAAGGGTTGGGCAAGTTGTTGAACACTGTGCGCATCGTCCAGACCCGGCTTAACCCCAAGTTGACGATCGAAGGCTTGCTTATCACTATGTACGACTCACGGCTCCGGTTGGCGCGTCAAGTAGTGGAAGATGTGCGTGCCCATTTCAAGCGTTTGGTTTTCGACACGCTTGTCTACCGCAATACGAAATTGGCCGAAGCGCCTAGTTATGGCAAGTCCATTATAATGTATGATGCTACTTGCCCAGGAGCCAACAACTACCTCAACTTGGCCAATGAAATACTCAAACGAAACCAGCTTAAGCATTAATCGATGGCAAAGAAACCCCTAATTCCCGGTCGTGGGCTAGATGCAATCTTGGGCAATATCGATGTTGGCACCTTGGGTGGAACAGAATCGGATGTGACTACTTCCATCAATATGGTGGCCGTGAGTGATATAGAGACCAATCCGTTCCAGCCACGTAAAGAATTCGACCAGACGGCGCTAGAAGAGCTTGCGCAATCCATACGTGAGCAAGGCGTGATTACGCCCATCACGGTACGTCGCATGCCCGATGGCAAATATCAGCTTATTGCCGGTGAGCGCAGATTGCGTGCCTCGCAGTTAGTCGGGCTCAAAGAACTTCCTGCCTACATCCGCATTGCTACCGATGGTCAAATGATGGAGATGACCCTAGTGGAGAACATTCAGCGCGAGAACCTCAACGCCATGGAGATAGCCTTTTCCTATAACGCGTTGATAGAAGAGTGTCAGCTCACACACGAACAGTTAAGTCAGCGCGTTGGAAAGGATCGTTCCACCATCACCAACTACCTTCGTTTGCTCAATCTCCCAGCCGAGACTCAGTTGGCCCTTAGTTCGGGTCAGATAAGCATGGCACATGCCCGTGCTTTGATTAATGTGGAAGAGCCAGAACAGCACCTAGCCATTTTGCACGAGATAGTCAACCGCCACCTTTCGGTCCACCAAACCGAGCAGTTGGTCAAGGCTGGCAAGGGTGGGCAAAAACCTAGTGTTATAGTGAGGGAAGAGTTGCCCTCCACCCATAGTGCAGCCCAGTCTCAGATGCGTCAGATGCTTGGGTGTGAGGTGGAAATCAAACGTTCGCGTCGGGGTAAGGGCTCAATGACCATTCATTTCAACAATGACGAAGACTTTGAGCGTATCATGAAACTGCTCCAACGGTGAACAAAACGACAGTAAACCGTGTTCAAGCGTCAGCTCATATTGTGGATATTCATAGTTGCCGGCTTGATGGTGCGGGCGCAGAGTGTCGAAGAGCCGACATCTGGCATACCTACAGCGGCCGTTGTTACCGAAAGTGGTCACAACCCCACAAAGGCAGTGTTGTTGTCACTTCTTCCGGGAGGGGGGCAGGTGTACAATGGTCAGGCTTGGAAGGTTCCTGTTTTCTATGCGGCTCTTGGAACGGTCGGCTATTTTGCATATAATTATTGGTCCGAGATGAGGATGTTTAAGAACGAATATCTGCGTGTTGGGCAGAATGGCATTTCGGAATTGCCTGGATATGAGGGTATATCGGGCTATTATTTGTACAACTATTATCAGTCGAGCAATAAGAATTTTCAACGGTTTGCGTTGATTACGGTGGCAGTTTATGGACTCAACCTATTAGATGCTTATGTCTTCGGTCATTTGTATGACTTCAATGTTAATGATGACCTCACGATGCACGTTGGCCCGTCTGTTGCGCCTAATTTTGGCGGTAGAATGGGTATTGCACCTTCTTTGAGTCTGTCGCTTACTTTTTGAAAATAAATAAATACACAACAAAAAATGATGAACCCTATTTTAATGATTCAGGATGGGATGTCCGATGTGCAGACTGCCGTTGACACAACGACCGTTGCCGAAACTGCCGAAACTGCCCGTATCTCCCTTTGGGACATGGCTCTCAACGGTGGTTGGATTATGCTGGTGTTGCTGATTATGTTGGCGCTGGCCCTTTATATTGCAGTGGAGCGCTATCTAGCTTTGCGCCAAGCAGTAAACGGGTCGGAGGATGATCTTTTTATGAACAATATCCGGGAATACATTCATAAAGGCGATGTTGACGGTGCGCGCAATCTTTCTAAACAGACCAACAGTCCTTTGGCACGTATGGTCGACAAGGGCCTTTCCCGTCTAGGACGTCCGCTTGGCGACATCCAAGCTGCCATCGAGAACGAGGGCAAGCTTGAGGTGGCCCGCTTAGAGAAACGAGTTTCTTTGGTTGCCACTGTGGCTTCATTGGGTCCGATGCTTGGCTTTTTGGGTACAGTCACCGGAATGGTCACATGCTTTCAGGATATGGCTCATGCAGGTAATAATCTTGAAATCAACACTCTTGCTACAGGTATGTATGAAGCCATGGTCACCACCATAGGTGGTCTTATTGTTGGCATCATTTGCTATTTTCTGTACAATGTTTTGGTTACACGAATCAACAAAGTGGTGCTTGATATTGAAGTCCGTGCTTCGGAGTTTATGGACCTGCTTCACGAGCCAGCATGAGAGGACAATAGAAGGCAATGAGACTCAGTTGGTTATTTAACTAAAAGAATACGACCATGATTGAGACAAGAAACAAAATAAACATCGAGAGCAACAACTCCACAATGTCGGATTTGGTGTTCTTGTTGTTGATTTTCTTTGTGATGACATCTACTTTTATCAGTCCCAATGCCGTTAAGTTGCTTCTTCCCGAGAGTGGCAGCAAGACGATGGCAAAGCAGACCGTGACGGTTTATATAGATGAAAACTACAATTTTCAAGTAGGTGACAATCCCACTGACATCGAAGGTTTGCAGCCTCTTATTGCCGCTGGTATTGGAGGAGAGGCCGAGGCGAGCGTGGTGCTTCGTGCCGACAAGACCGTGCCTGTGCAGTATGTGGTAAACGTTATTGATGCCGTCAATGCAATAAATGAGCAGACTGGGTCCAAGCATAAGGTTATCTTGGCTACTTCGCCAAAGAAGTAGCTGAGATAGAACAGATGCGGGTTGGTGAGGTTTTGAGATGGTGTGCAATAATTGTGCCATTTGTCTGTTATCAAAGATGGGTTGTCTTGCCCTTTGCAGGCCGATTGCGAAACCCAAAATGACTGATTATGATAGACCAAGAAAATAAGAACAAAATCGTATCTGCCGGAACAACGGCTTTGGCGCTAGGGCTTATCCTGGTTATCTGCCTATCTTTTGGCTACGACCCACCTGACCCGCCTATTCCTGAGGAAGGCGTGGAGGTAAACTTGGGCAACAGCGACTTTGGTTTTGGCAACAATCCTGATCCCAGTCCTAGTCCGGCTTCCAGTGCTCCCCGTCCGGCCTCAGCTACTGAGCAGATCAGCACCCAGAGTACGGAAGCCACAGTTCCTATGTACAGTTCCGACAATCCAGCCAAGTCCAAGACGGTGAACGAAACGCCCACCACTACCAAGCCCGAACCTCCAAAGGAACCAGAAATCAATACCAAGGCACTCTTTAGCAAAAGCAACAAGGCTAAAGGTAATCGAAATGGTGGAAGTGAAGGAATTACAGGTGGCTCTGGTAATCAAGGCAAAGCTGGTGGCGACCCGAATAGCAAGCGTTATGATGGAGTCCCCGGAAAGGGCGGTGTAGGCTTCAAGTTAAGCGGTCGTAGCGCTAAAGCCCTTCCCGAGCCTCAAGGAGGTGAGAATAGGGAGGGTAAAGTGGTTGTGAAAATTTGGGTTGACCGCGAAGGTAAAGTAACTCGTGTAGAGGCCCCAGAAAAGGGTTCGACCCTTACGGAAAAAGGATATGTTGACCGTGCCAAGGCGGCAGCCCGAAAGGCTAGGTTTACCGCCAAGGATGATGCACCGGAAGAGCAGACGGGCACCATAACTTATATCTTCAGAAACAATTGAGAGTATAACAACTCAATCAAAAGTGAAGTAGTATGGAAGATATTCGCATAGACAAATACCTTTGGGCAGTGCGTCTGTACAAGACGCGTAGTCTTGCCACCGATGCTTGCCGTATTGGGCATGTCTGTATGAACGGGCAACCGGTTAAGCCCTCGCATGAAGTCAAAGTAGGGGAGGTGTATGAGGTGGCTGTCGATCAATTGCACAAAGTGGTGGAGGTTAAGGATGTCGTTGGTAATAGGGTCGGGGCCAAGTTGGTGGAAAACTACATGATTGACCGTACACCTAAGGAGGAATACGACCGCATCCGATTTGCCAGACAGTATTTCTTCGAAAAGCGCGATCGGGGTATTGGTCGACCAACCAAGCGCGACCGACGTGAAATTGAAGAATTTAAATACAAGTGAAGGCAACGGACTTTGGATGGCATTGTCGTAAGAGTTCAGTTGACATTGTTTGGGAGGTTGGCTGTATCGCAGTGCTGTGAAAGAATGTGTCGGGTTGGAGAATAAATAGATGAAGTGAGGAGTGTTGAGACGGGGTAGGTATAGCAGACCAACAAATATTAACTGGGTAATTGCAATAAAAATTATAGAAGCAATACAAAATAACAGATTCGGTGATGAATGAGGAAGCTGTTATATCCGACATCTTGGCAGGTAACGTCAACCGATACGAGGAGATAGTTCGTGAGTATCAGACAATAGTGGTAAATTTGTGTTTTGTGGTAGGCGGACCAAAGATAGATGTGCGGGAAATGACGCAGCAGGTGTTTGTAGAGCTCTATGATGCCTTGCCGCGCTTCAAGTTCCAATCGAAGCTGAGTACTTTTATTTACCGTCTCACCGTAAATGTGGTTTGTAAGGAAATCAAGCGCAGTTCTCGTTGGGCAACCTCGCAAGATGGAGGAAACGCTCCCGAAGTGGCTTCTGAAGAGAATAATGCGGAGGAGGCCATTATTGTAAACGAACGGAATCGAAAGCTCCGTGCAGCCTTGGGGCGACTTCATACCGAGCAGCGTACTGCCTTGGTGCTTTATACTTTCAATGATTTCTCCTACAACGATATTGCCGAGGTGATGCAGTGTTCTGTAGCCAAGGTAGAATCATTGATTTTCCGGGCTAGGAAGAACTTGAAAAAACTGCTTTCGAATGAGATTTGAGTGGATTGAAGAGCAATGGTGAATGAAAATACTGTAAAACAAAATTGTTATGAATGACGATACATTGATACAACAGCTTCGTGAGCTGAAATACCCCGGTAAGATAGATGTTACCGAGGCTGTGATGGTGCAGGTGCGCAAAAAGCCTTTGTTGGTTTCGGTGCCTGCCAAGCCCAAATGGAATTACAAGAGGATAGTTGTTGCCGTAGCTGCGTGTGTTGTGTTAGCTGTTGGAGTTGAGCTTGTTTACACTCTCACGCGTAGCTACGATTCAGCCCAAATTGCCGATGACATTGCCACCGTTTATGATTTCCATGCCGACTATGCCGATGGCAATTTATACTATGGCGCTTGCCTTGCCGATGCTTTGCTGAACTGATTCGTGCTCAAAAAATTGCAGATTACTACATATGAAACGTATATTGTCAATAGCCTGTTCCATTTTCTTTGTGGTTATGGCCCTAGCCCAACCGGAAAAACCTTCTCCGGGTCCAATAAACAAGGGTGATCCTCCCAAGGTAGAAAAGATGGTGAGCGGACTTACTGCCATACAAAAAAAGCGTTTGGAGGATATTACTGAAAAGTCAAAAAAAGAGGTCCTGAGGCTTAGATCTGAATTAGAATCTGTCCGCAATCAGATAGGCTCGCTCAACTCAAAGGATGGTGATAAAACCGATATCATTTTCCCTCTCTTCGACCGCGAGGGCGAGTTGATGGCAGAGATTTCCAAAGAGATGTACCGGTGCCGCCTCCAAATTGACGAAGTCCTAACGCCAGAACAGCTTAAGGAGTTTCGTAGTTCGTTGGAGGCCGAACGGAAGCAATACATGCGGACTAGGCAACTGAGACATGGCTTGTACGAAAAGCCGAAGCGTTGTGATGGTGCCTCCAGAAAGAAGAAGTAGGCTTCAAGTTGAGCGGTCGTAGTGCCAAAGCCCTTCCCGAGTCTCGAGGAGGTTAGAAAAGAGAGGGTAAAGTGGTTGTGAAAATTAGGATTGATCGCGAAGGTAAAGTAACTCGTGTAGAGGTCCGGAAAAGGCTTAAATCCTAACGGAGAAAGGGTCTGTTGACCGTGCCAAGGCGGAAACTCGAAAGGCTGGATTTAGCGCCAAGAATGATGCGCCGGAAGAGCAGGCGGGCATCTTAACATATGTCTTCCAAAACAGTTGAGAAGGTAACAACCCAATCAAAATGGGGTAGTATGGTGCAAGCTGTTCGTATAGACAAATATCTATGATTGTGAGTTAGTACAAGATACACACCTTGCTACCGATACTTGCCGTGCGGGATACGTCTGTAAGAAAGGGTAGCCGGTCGAGTCTTCGCATGAGGTAAAAGTTGATGAGGTGTATGATGTAGTCGTTGAGTTGTATGGATAAAAGACAAAGTATGGTAAGACGAAACGATAATGATGAGTTTCCCATATATAGGTTAAGTGTTTAGGTTTATATCGCTTAAGGCTGTCGTGAGGCGGCCTTTTGCTTTATGGGGTCTTATGAAGTTTATGAAAAAAAGGCTACGCCTAGGATTGGCGTAGCCTTTGTGATTGGTAAATGTGATTGATGTCGATTATTTATTGGCTTGTAGGTACTCGTCGATGCCTTTGGCGGCAGCACGACCGGCCCCCATGGCCAAGATGACCGTAGCAGCACCGCTAACAGCGTCACCTCCAGCGAAGACACCATCGCGGGTGGTCATGGTATGGTCGTTAATCTTCAAGCCACCAAAGTTCTCAGTCTCCAAACCAGGGGTAGTGCTCTTGATGAGAGGATTGGGACTGGTCCCCAAGGCCACGACAACAGTGTCGATTGGCATTTCAAACTCACTACCCTCAATAACGGTTGTTTTCTGACGGCCCTTCTCATCGGGTTCGCCCAACTGCATCTTCACACAACGCATGGCAGCGACATTGCCGTTTTCGTCGCCGATGAAAGCGGTGGGGTTGGTGAGGAAATTGAACTCGATGCCCTCTTCCATTGCATGGTGCACTTCTTCGCGGCGGGCAGGCATGTTGGCTTGGTCGCGGCGATAGATAACGTGGACCTCACTACCTAGGCGTTTAGCAGTGCGGGCTGCGTCCATGGCTACGTTGCCACCACCGATAACAGCGACCCTCTGGCCTAGGACGATGGGTGTGGCGTAACTTTCATCGTAGCCGTGCATCAAGTTCGTACGAGTCAGCAACTCATTGGCGGAGATGACACCTACGAGGGTCTCACCTGGGATACCCATGAATTTTGGCAAACCTGCACCGCTACCGATATAAATGGCCTTGAAACCGTGCTCATCGAAAAGTTGGTCGATAGTAACACTCTTGCCAACGATGACGTTAGTCTCGATCTTTATTCCCAACTTCTTAAGGTTCTCGATTTCGGGCTCTACAACTTTCTGTTTGGGTAGGCGGAACTCAGGGATGCCATATACAAGCACGCCGCCAGCGTGATGCAGGGCTTCGAAGACGGTTACATCGTAACCCTTTTTGGCAAGGTCGCCAGCGCAGGTCAAGCCGGTAGGACCAGAACCGATGATGGCCACCTTGATGCCGTTGGATGCAGGTTGCTCAACGGGTTTCCCGTCTTTGTGCTCTCGGTTCCAATCAGCTACGAAGCGCTCCAAAGCACCGATGGCGATAGGCTCACCCTTTACACCAAGAATGCATTTTCCCTCGCATTGGTTCTCCTGCGGGCACACACGACCGCAGACAGCGGGCAAAGAAGAGTCCTGTGCAATGATGGCACCAGCTTTTCGGAAGTCCTTTTCGACAACAGCTGCAATGAACGTGGGAATATCGATGCTAACGGGGCATTTGGTGCGGCACATGGGCTTTTTGCAGTGAAGGCAACGCTTGGCCTCGGCAATGGCTTGGGCCTCGGTGAAGCCATAGGAGACTTCTTCGAAATTGGTAGCGCGCACCTTGGGGTCCTGTTCCTGAGGTTTCTCACGCTTGGTAGCTTTGGCAATCTCAGCCTCTACAGCGCTGGTTAGGTTGCACCGGTGGTCGGTGGGGCCACCCTCGGAGGCTGCAGTAGCTATACGGTACTTTTTAGCATCTGGTTTTTTTAGGCGTCGGCCGGCTTCGTCAAAGTCAACCAAATGTCCATCAAATTCGGGACCGTCAACGCAAGTGAACTTTACCTTGTCGCCTACAGTCACCCGGCAAGCACCACACATACCCGTTCCATCCACCATCATGCAGTTCATGCTGACGATGGTCTTCAAATTCAACTCTTTGGTCAGCAAAGCGGTGAATTTCATCATGGGAATGGGCCCAATGGCAATGCAGTGGGTGTAGACTTTGCCATCTACCTGTACCAGAGATTTGATTTTGTCGGTCACCAAACCGTGTTCACCGTAGGAACCGTCATCGGTCATCAGATACAGGTTGTCAACAACACTACGCATCTTGTCCTCAAAGAAGATAAGTTCCTTGTTGCGGGCACCTAACACACAGTCGCAAGCGATGCCGTGCTCACGGCACCATTTGGCCTGGGGGTAGACAGGGGCTGTGCCTACACCACCAGCCACAAAGAGCACGTGGAGGCTCTTACGATCGCTTTCAGGGATTTCGAGCAACTCGCTAGCGCGGCCCAATGGACCTACAATGGTGAAGACCGCATCCCCCTCGCTCATTTGGGATAATTTGCGGGTACTTTCGCCAACCACTTGATAAACGATTGTAACGCTCTCTTTCTCTTTGTCGATGTCGCATATAGTCAGCGGCACGCGCTCTCCTTTGGCATCAGGAATAACGATGACAAATTGACCAGGTTTGCCACTCTCGGCAATCCATGGTGACTTGATTTCCATCAGATAAAGCTCATTACTGGTGAGCTTTTCTTTGTGCAGTATAGTGTACATAATATAGTTGATTGGTATTAATAAATGTGCATTATTTGAAAGTGCAAAAGTACGAATAAAAAATGAATTGATAAAAAAAAGGAAAATGTTGTTTGCGCTAGGTTGTTAAAAGTACATTCTTGGGCAATAAAAAAAAATTTTTGTCGTTACACAGGGTGCCTAAAGAAAAACGGTAATGTATAATACTCCCGGAATTTTAGACAACCGCATAGGTTGCAGAAAGAAAAATT
>CAZAAK010000003.1:0-60594 GCA_964483145.1 uncultured Bacteroidaceae bacterium | reverse complement strand
CTAGGCTTCGGGCTGGGTATTTATGCTCTTTTGAGTTTTACCGGACAGCAATATATTCAGATAAAACTTACCCGCAAAACCATCAGTACAAACAAAGATTTTGTCTCATTCCGGTACCCAATCCGCAGAGTTGCAACAAGAAAAAAGTAGGAACGACCTAGTTACCAGGTCGTTCCTATTATATCATCTCAGCCTCCGAGCAGGGTATCGTCTTTGCTTTTTCGCCACCCCAAAAATCCGACTAATTTCTTGAAGTCAATTCATGGAACAGTTTGTACCACTCGATGTAGTTCACCACCAACCAAAGAAAAGGTGCATAGTCGGCGGTGGCAGAGATGTGGCTGTCGCGCATCTGCAGCAATTCGGATGCATCATATTCCGGCAATAGTTTGGCGTTGGTGGGGGTAATGGTGTCGATGAGGTAGTCTTTTAGCCCACTTCGGAACCAGTTGTTGATGGGTACGCCAAAACCTCGCTTGTGACGCATAAAGAGTTCCTGTGGCACTTCGCGGTATAGAAGTTGGCGCAGGATGCTCTTTTGCCCCATTTCGGGTTTGTAGAGAATTGTCGAGGGAATAATTCTGGAATATTCCAACAACCTGTAGTCCAGCAAAGGAGCTTGGGTAGCAATGGAACCTCGGGCGGCGGCGCGGTCCATCTTGACGCATAGTTCGTAGGGTAGCACCGACTTGATGTCAAAGTCGTTGAAGGCCCGCATGGCCTCCTTGTTTTGGTAGAGGTATTTGCACTGCGGTATCGACTGTTGGACTCTTAGGGCGTCAAAAAGTTCGGCTGGATTGTATTTGCGGCGGTTGATATAGAGTGTTTGCACATCGTTGAGCCGTAGCGAGATGGCCTCGCGTTTTTTGCCACAAAGGTCCAAGAGAGCCGCTACCGCTTTACGCGCAATCTTTGGCGTATTGTAAATTTTCTGACGTTTGGCATAGCGCAGGTAGCGAGGGTAGCCGAAGAACACCTCATCACCGCCATCGCCGCAGAGCGCTTGCGGGGCCTGTTTGCCGACCTGTTCGCACAAGAACGATGTCGGCAACATGGAGGCGTCGCCGATTGGCTCGTCGTAGTAGTTTTGCAAGCCGGTGAGAATTTTAGTGGCATCGCTAAAGGAAAAAAGCAGTTTCTCGCACGGGATGCCCAAATGTTTGGCGACTTGTGACGAATAGGAACTTTCGTCCCATGCGCTTTCGTTGAAGCTGACGGAATAGGCTTTGCAGTCGGCATAGCGGCGGGCATAGGCGGAGACTAGCGAGGAGTCGATTCCGCCAGAGAGGAAGAGCGCGTATTTGGATTCTCCTTGCATGCGTATTTTCACGGCCTCGTCAATTAGCTTGTCGCATACATTCACGGCCTCGTCAAAACTTTTGGGTGCATGCTGTTGTTGGGTGTTGGCGTAAAGGTCCCAATATGGGTGAGTGCTGAAACTACCATCGGCAACATTATATATAAAGTACTCGCCTGCAGCCATTTTGTGTATCTCTTTGACTATACTATTGGGGGCAGGAACATACTGCATGGAAAAATAGCATTGGCGAGCATAGGGGTCCACTGAATAGCTGTTGCCAATACACAAGGGCAATAGGTGTGAGCAAAACTCGAAACCGTTTTCAAGCGAATAGTAGAGGGGTTTTGATCCGATGCGGTCTACAGCACCAAAAATCTGTTGGCTCTCAGGGTTGTAGATAACAAAGGCAAAGTCGCCGTTGAGTTGCTGCAAGCATTCCACACCGTGTTGGCTGTAGAGGTTCAACAAGTCGAGTGCTGACTGATTGTAAAACGAACCGTCCATCACAGCAGCCAGTCCGCGCGAGTGTGTGTCCAAAACCTGTACGGGGCCGCGGTACTTCAATTGGGTTGTTTTTCGGCTAAGCTCCTCGTGTGAGTATTGCCGTAGTGTACCATAAATGCCACTCATTTTTTTGCGATTATTTGTGAATACAGTGAATACAAATTGTTGGTATGTGCTAGAATGGAATAAGCGTTGCGTATCTCCCGGGCACTCTCTGCTGCAAGACTGTTGCTCTCCTGGTGATGCGACAGGAAGTGCGCGAACTTGTCGCAGAGTTGCTGCAAATTATCGGTGGCGTAAAGGGTGGCAAGACGGCCTTCTTGCGTAATCTCCCCAAAGACCGGTAGGTCGTTCACAAAGACTGGCAGACCTGTAGCAATGGCCTCCACTACGGCAAGGCCGAAAGTTTCGCTGCGAGAGCAGTAGACGAAGGCATCCATCTTTTCCAACAGTTGGGGAACATCCTCACGCTTGCCCAAAAAATGAACCTTGTTGCTGAGCCCTTTCTGCTCGCAGTATTTTATGCAACGGTCGTAGCACAACGGGAATTGTGGCTTGCGTTCGCCAATGAAGTAAAATTCAAAATCAACGTTCTGCGCGTTCAAATCCTCCAAAAATTCCAACACGAACAGTTGATTTTTTTCTGGCACAAAATTACCAACCATGGCCATTTGCAACCTTGGGTTAGATTTGCGTATGGTGAGTGGAAAGCGGGAGAAGTTGACGCCGTTGTAAACCAACGCCTGTTTGCGTTGCTGTTGCAGGGTAAGTCGGTGGATGGTGGCAAAATGCTGCATCTGCTCTCTGCTGACAAAGACCGATCGGGTGCATAGGCCGAAGGCAAATCGTTCCATCAACCTAAAGCGGATTTTGGTGGCAAACTCGTAGCTATGGAATGTCTGCACCACAGGCGTGCCCAATCCGAGTGTGGCCAAACTGGCCAAACTGGCATCGAAGGCACTCTGCGCATGAATAAGTTGTATCTGGTTGGAACGTACCATCTTGCGCAAACTGCGTAGGAAATGGAAAATTCTGCGGGAAGGCATTAATATCGCACCGTTGCATTGGGCAGGCTCTTTGCGACAGACACACCAAGCTCGGTAGGGGAGACTGTTGCGCATTTCCATTACATCGCGTACCAACCGTTCCTTACCTCCGTTTCCCAAACTTCCAATAAGATACAATATGTTCATTGTTAGGTTTCTGAAGTTGTATTTCTCATCCGTTTTACTCTCTCCTGGCTTTTGTTCTCGTGCACTTTTCGGTTTGCAAAAATACAAAAAAAGTGTAAAACGGAGAAAAAAACTGCGTGGATAAGATTGGCCGGTCGGTTAATCAGGTGTAGTAGGTTGGCCGGTTAAGCAGTTGAAATCTTCCGAAACTATTGGAGTAGTCGATGTGGCAATGCGTGGCTACCCGATAATAAACATAGGGCGAGGGGTAATGTAGCGTTGTGTGGCAGGACATTAGGCCCATGTTTGATACCCAAATAGTGTGATATAGGTCTATTGAAAAGTTCAAAGTGGGTGTGGCTAGCCTATTCGAAGATTTGTCTTTTTGTTTACCCTTTGTTTACATTTCTCTTACTTTTCTTTTACCTTTTGTTTATGTGAGCTAAATAAAAGGTAAACAAAATGTAAAAGAAAGCTAAATAAAAGGTAAACTAAATAACGAAGTTACCCATAACCTTCCCTTGCTCCTCCCTATGGCAGGTACCTGTCGTTGTCGGTTGTATACAAGGCCGATAGGTATTATTCCATTTACTATGCAAATTACTATGCAAAAATTTCGCACAAGCCTAGCATGTGCAAAGCGGACTAGGAAGTGGGTTCAGGGCATCCGTAGGGTATGTTTTGCTAGGAGTTGTTGGATATCGAGTACTTATGGCCGTGCCGTTGCATGTTGCCTTAGTGATGGGGTAAAGGTATTCCTGTGGTAGGCATCACAGTCACAGGCGCTGCAGACATAAAAAAAGCAAGGCGCGATACACCTTGCTTTGGTTGGATGCGGAAAGGAAGGGATTCGAACCCTTGAAGCGCTTTTAACGCTTACTCGCTTTCCAGGCGGGCCTCTTCAACCACTCGAGCACCTTTCCGTGGGTTAGCGACATTCACCTGCAAGGGGGCAACCCTAAGGCGAAATCGGTTGCAAAGGTACTGCTTTTTCTTGAAATAGCAAAAAAAAATGTATATTTGCATGGAAACTTTTTTTGGCAAACATTATTAAAATTATTGTATATGAAAAGGTTATCTATTTTTGTAATGGGCCTTGCCATGCTTGCTACGGTGGGGTGTAACCGCAACAAAACAGGGGAAACAATGGATCAAAAATCGGAAATTCAGCTCAAGGTTGAAGAGTATGCAAAGGTCGATTTGACATCGGGCTTAATTAATGGCTTGAGTGATAGAGAGAAACAGTTGTTAGGCGTTTTTATCGAAATTGCCGATGTAATGGACGACCTGTATTGGGACCAGTATTTTGGGCCCGAGAACCGCAAGGTGCTTGACACGCTAAGTGACCCTGCCGTAAAGGCCTTTGCCATGATACAGTATGGCGCTTGGGATCGTTTGGGCGAGGAGAAGCCCTTTATCCCTGGTTTTGGCGAGCGCCCTGCCGGCTGCAATTTCTACCCGTTGGATATGACCTCAGAGGAGTATGAGGCTTTGGCTGACCCCGAGAAGGAAAGCCAATACACAGTGATTCGCCGCGACGAAAACGGCGCGCTGAAGGTGGTTCCTTATCATGTGGAATATGCCGACAGACTGGCCAAAGTGAACAGCTTGATGGGAGTGGCTATTGAACTGGCTGACAATCAAGGCATGAAGAAGTACTTGACCGAGCGCCGCAAGGCTTTGATGACGGACGACTATTACAAGAGCGACTTGGCTTGGATGGATATGAAGAACAGCAATTTGGACTTTGTGGTAGGTCCAATTGAAAACTACGATGACTATCTGTACGGCAACAAAACTAGTTACGAATCGTTTGTGCTGGTGAAAGATGTGCAGTGGAGCAACGACTTAGCCAAGTTTGTTGGTATGTTGCCCCAATTGCAGAGCGAGCTGCCTTGCGAGGCAAAGTACAAACCCGCCTTAAAGGGTGCTGCTAGCGACCTGAATGTTTATGATGTCGTTTATTATGCGGGTGACTGCAATGCGGCCTCAAAGACCATAGCCATCAACCTGCCCAACGATGAGCGCATACACCAAACCAAGGGCGCCCGCCGTTTGCAACTGAAGAATGCCATGAAGGCCAAATTCGACAGAATGGTGGTGCCTATTTCGCAGTTATTGATTTGCGATGAGCAGGTCAAAAATGTGAACTTCAATGCTTTCTTTAGTAATGTATGTTTTCACGAAGTGGCACATGGCCTAGGTATCAAAAACACTGTAACCAAGGGCGAGAGCATGCGCAAGGCTTTGGGTAACCAGTACAGCAATTGGGAAGAGGCCAAGGCCGATATCTGCGGCTTGTTCTTGACAACGAGCCTAATTGAGAAAGGTGAGATTACAAACTGCACGAAGGAAGACGCTTTTGTGACCTTTATTGCCGGCATCCTGCGTAGTGTGCGCTTTGGCGCCACGGAGGCTCACGGAATAGCCAATATGATGTGCTTCAATTATCTGCAGGACCATGGCGCTTTCTCCCGCAACGAGCAGGGTAAGTATGTGGTGGATGTAGAGAAGATGGACGCTGCCATGCGCAGTTGGGCTGCCCAAATTCTGCAGGTGGAAGGCGAGGGAATGTACGACTTTGCCAAGAAATATGCTGCCGAGAACGGCAAAGTGCGCGAAGATTTGCAAAAAGACCTCGACCTTATCGGGCAGAACAATATCCCCCGCGACATTGTTTACAACCAGGGTCTGAAAGTTCTTGGTCTTGCCAAGTAAAGGTATGTAAAACAGTAAAAATCAGCCATCGACAAGTCGCTTTCCGGTTGAAAAATCCGGGGGGCGACTTGTTTGCTTTGAGTTGCTTTGTGGGGGGGGGGTAAAAAATGTAAAAAAAATCCTTTTAATTTCGAAAAAATAGCTACCTTTGCAATTCGAAACGGTCGTGTGGCACGATATTATGACACACGAAATAGGTGGATTACGTTTTAGCCCTTGGATAGGGGCGGGCGTAGGTAAAGATCGGCTGTGCCGGTGAATCCTCCAAGAGCTCCGTACTTTTTGTACGGGGGAGGGAGAGAAGTAATCATAAACAAGTAAGTAAGCATGAGCCAATGGAGGTTGGCGATATAGGGCGGTATACTTTGACGTTGAGAGAAGGTGGTACAAAGAAGAGGTGGTACGCTGCAAAAGTGTATTATAATCGTATGCAACCAGTGAAGGAACGATTGGTTGAGGATAAGGTAGAGTATTTTATCCCAGATGTGGTTGCCTCGTTGGCTTTCTTTCGAGTGGAGGAGGAGTATCTGAAGAAATTCGAACAGGACAATTTTGGTAGGTTTAGGATTTACAGAGACCCATTCACCCACAAGCCCACCCCAATACCAGAGAAGGAGATGGAAGTGTTCGTCTTTGTTTGTTCGGCTGGCAGTCAGGGGTTGACATACCTAGGGGACGACAAGCCGGAATATCACTGTGGGGACCTAGTGAGAGTGACAGAAGGGCCCTTTAGAGGGGCGGAAGGCCACATAAAGAGGATAAAGAAGGACCGCCGGTTGGTGGTGAGCATACGGGGAATAGCAGCTGTGGCCACAACGTACATTCACCCGCAGTTTTTAGAAGTTGTCAAACAATGAAGAAGCCGCTATTTCCATTGGATCCTTTGAAGGGGCAGTATTATTTCCCCGGCAAGGAATTTGTTGAGCAAGGGAGCGAGGGTTGCAATGATTTGCAAGCAGATGAGATAGAGGACGATGATGTGCGGAGGGCCTTTGTCGAAGTGGAGAGTTTGCCCCTAAAGCAGGTGTACCTGTGGTTTATGGAACACCGGGTGGAGTTCGCGCCGTCGTCGCTAGTGTGGAGTTTGCGCCACAACGGGGGCGACCCTATCAGACCCCGAGCAGACGGGGGGCAGTACCATGCCGTCTTTGTGCAGCGGCCGCTAAACACGGTGTATGAGGTGGATGTTTTCTTGTCGAACTGCAATCGGAACATGGAAACAGGTGGGTATTTGGTCTGTTGTTGCCGCACCTCCTCGGTGAAAAAGGCGGTGCTGTACAAGCGTTACCCGAAGCCATGGAATAGAGTCCTGTACGCGATGCACTATTTGTGGCATCGGGTGTGCCCGAAGTTGAAGTTGACCAAAAAACTGTATTTTGCTGCAACCAAAGGTTGTAACAGAACTTTCCACCGAGTAGAGGTTTTGGGGAGGATATACCGTGCAGGTTTTGAGGTGGTGTACGAAAACACGGCTCACGGAGAGTTTAGAGTGATCGCTCGGAAGGTGAAAGAACCGGTGACAGAGGGAGTTCCTAGCTCCTCGCCGATAGCCAGGTTGCAGCGTGTTGGGGAAAACGGGAAGATTATCACGGTGTATAAATTCCGCACGATGTACTCCTACAGCGAATATTTGCAGGAGTATGTCTATAAGCACCGCAAGCTGGGCAAAGCGGGCAAGTTCTATCACGATTACCGCGTGACTGTACTAGGTGGGATATTGAGGAAAACCTGGTTGGACGAGCTACCGATGGTGGTGAATCTGTTGAAAGGCGAGATGAAACTGGTAGGAGTGAGGCCTTTATCGAGGCAATACTTTAGCCTATATACCCCCGAGATGCAAGCGTTGCGCATCAAGACCAAGCCTGGATTGCTCCCACCGCTGTACTATGAAAAAGTCCAGCCAGAGACCTTGGAGGAAATCCAAAAATCGGAGAAAAGATACTGCGAGGCCTATCTGGAGCATCCATTTAGAACAGATTGGAGATATTTTTGGGGGATTGTGAACAACATAATCTTCAAGCATAAGCATTCGTATTAGTGTGTCTCGGGCGTAAAGTCGAAATGCTGGTGCAATTGAAAAATGAAAAGAGAACGGAATATGAGTGAGACTCAAGAGTGGACAACCGTCATCAAGCCAAAAGACAAATTGTTGGCTGTGGATGTGAAGGAATTGTGGCGTTACCGCGATTTGTTTGCGTTATTTGTTAAAAGGAACATCATCACACAGTACAAGCAGACGGTTCTGGGGCCGGCGTGGTTTGTGATACAGCCCATAATGACCGTGTTCATGTACATGGTGGTATTTGGCGGCATTGCGGGCATTGCTACCGATGGCATTCCCCAACCATTGTTTTATTTGGCGGGAACTTGTTTGTGGCAATATTTTTCGGATTGTTTGAACAAGACCTCAAGTACATTTGTGTCGAATGCCGGATTGTTCGGCAAGGTCTACTTTCCGAGGCTAGTGACCCCGCTGGCAAACGTCACTTCCAATTTGCTGCGGTTTGGTATACAGATGGGTCTGTTCGTTGTGGTGTATCTGATTTATGCCATTAAGGGCGGATGTACGGCTTGTCCGAACTGGTACTTGTTGCTGTTCCCAGTCTTGATAGTGATGATGGCAGGGCTGTCGCTTGGCTTTGGTTTGTTGATTTCGAGCATGACGACCAAGTATCGTGATTTGAGCATTCTGTTTTCGTTCCTGACTAGTTTGTGGATGTATGCTACCCCGATTGTTTATCCCTTGAGCATGGTAAAGGGGAAGGTGGTTGCAGGAATGGACTTGTATACTGTCATGCGATTAAATCCTGTGACACCAGTGTTGGAAACTTTCAAACACGGTGCTTTGGGGGCCGGAGAGTTCATAGGTTGGGGGTGGCTACTGTACAGTTTGCTCTTTCTTGTAGCGTTGCTATTCTTTGGCGTGTTGGTATTTAACAGGACGCAGAAGAGTTTTATGGATACAGTTTAAAAGTGATGCCCTCCAGTAGCAATACCAAGGGCTAGCAGAGAGGGAAGAGAATGTGATTTCTTGGAGGGAGGCTCGCCCAATACAAATACTACGACATGGCCCCTACTCTAGAGGGGGTGATGATCAAGAGGGATATACTGTTCCGATAGGGGCTATACAGTAGAAAGAACGATTGAGAAAATATGTCAACAGCAATAGAATTTGATCATGTGTCCAAGCAATATAGGCTGGGATTGGTGTCGACAAGAACGTTGAGCCATGACCTGAACCGTTGGTGGACAGTAAATATTATGGGGAAGGAAGACCCTTATTTGAAAATAGGGTCGGAAAACGACCGCTCGAAGAAAGCGGACAGCGAGTATGTGTGGGCTTTGAAGGACATAGACTTCAAGGTAGAGCAAGGAGATGTGATAGGCATTATCGGTAGGAACGGGGCTGGCAAAAGCACTCTGTTGAAGTTGCTTTCGAAAGTGACGGGGCCAACGACAGGCACCATCAAGGCTAGGGGGAGGATTGGGTCGCTCTTGGAAGTGGGTACCGGTTTTCATCCCGAGATGACGGGAAGGGAAAATATCTACCTGAATGGCGCCATTTTGGGGATGACAAAGGCGGAGATATCGCACAAACTGGACGAAATAATCGATTTCAGCGGGTGCGAAAGATACATCGACACACCTGTAAAGCGTTATAGTTCGGGCATGACAGTGCGGTTGGGATTTGCCGTGGCGGCATTTTTGGAGCCGGAGATTCTAGTGGTTGACGAGGTGCTTGCGGTGGGTGATGCAGAATTTCAGAAGAAGGCAATAGGTAAGATGCAAGATGTGAGCCGGGGTGAGGGCCGCACGGTGTTGTTTGTGAGTCATAACATGGCGAGCATCCAACAATTGTGCCGTCACGGTATCCTCCTAAAGAACGGCATGGTGGAGAAGGTGGGTGATGTGGGTGATGTTGTGGATTATTACCTAGGAGGCATGAAGACTGTGAACGATTTCAACCGCACGGGCAATGGCGGAGTGAGGGTGAGAGACTCGAGGATGAGCAGCGGTACAATTTCCCTAGGTGAAGATCTAGAGATAGTGGTGGATTTGGAGGCTGTTAGAGAAGTCGAAATGGTGGACATCAGTTTTGATATCAAAGATGAGTTGGGGAATCAATTAGCACACGTGTCGAACTACGATGACAAGTATAGTATCCCTCACATGAATAAGGGTGAGAAAAGGACTGTACATTGCCGTATAAAGAATATCAACCTTGCGCCGGGTTGTTATACATCCAACATATGGGTGGGTAATCCGTACACGACATACGACGAGGTTATGGGATGTATACGATTCAGAGTTACGCAGAATGAAGTCTTTATCAAGCGGATCACCCCATACGATTCTTATTCCAAGGTGGTGTTGCAATCAGAATGGAGGTAGCAATTGGTTCACGCTGACAATACAACGCCACAATACGACGAAATGGACAATTCGGGCATAGTGCTGAGCATCTTAGTTGTTTCGCACAACCAAGTGGATTTGTTGCCAAGATGTTTGGATAGTGTTTTGAGCCAACGTTTGAATGTAAGATACGAGGTTGTGGTTTCGGACGACCGATCTAAGGATGGGACATGGGAGTTGATTGAGAGGTATGAGAACAGGTATCCGGATATAGTTCGTGGAGTTAAGTGCAATTCCGATGAATGTAACCCAGTTACGCGGTCGGAACGGTGCGGATGGAACAAGGCAAATGCGTACAAAAATGCTAGGGGGGATTTTTTTGTCAATATCGATGCAGATGACTATCTGAAGGCTGAAGATATTTATCAGAAGCAGGTGGATGCTCTGTTGGAGAATCCTGATTGTGTGATGTGCCAGCAACGAGCATGGCAAGTGAATGATGGGGCCCCGCTCGAATCGGGTTATGCGTGGCCAGAGAGTCCGATGTTGAAAGATGGGCAAAAAATGAACCCAGGATGCATTATACTGAACGGTTTTCAAGGCTTGAACCCGACTTATATGATTCGCAGGAACAAAAATGAAAACCCAGCTGAGTTGTACGGGAAATGGTACGACGATACGGTAATCACCTTGTACCATATGCAATTTGGTCTGGTAAAGTTTATTGATCGGGCTGATTATGTGTGGGTGCAATATAGTGGTAGCATCAGCAATTCGGACAAAGGGGATGACCGGTTGGTAGGCTATGCATTGTTACCATATGAGCATGCGCAGTTGATACCTAAGTTAGGTGATTTGTTTTTGACCGGACCAAATCTCGAATTGGTGCATCTGCTGAAGCGGTCCATTTTTCGCAAGATCCGATTAAAGTCTTCGACCAAACAATACATAGCACAATTTAAGGGCTTCATTTTCCAATACTATGCCGGTGGGCAAAATTGGATTATGGACAGGATACGGTTGTTTAGGATATTGGTATTATATAAGCAGATTGTGACCGGCACGGCAACCAAAAAAAAGGACAAAGACAGGTTGAGGGATTTGCTGTTGGGCGATTAGTTCGGTGGAGATAAATTTGTAAATTGCGAAAGATGAATATATTGGACTGCACCATACGGGACGGTGGGTATGTAACCAAGGACATGTGGGATGAAGAAACGCTAAGGACAATTGTTTCCACACTTTCTTCTGTTGGGATAAAATATATAGAGGTAGGCACTTCGCATGGTCTTGGATATCATAGCAAGGCAACAGTACCCACGGATGAGTATTACATGAAGGCTTGCATGCCTTGCAAAGGAAACTCTCTGCTAGGAATGTTTTTTTATCCGGAAGTTGGAAGGAAAGAGGATTTGGAGTGGTTCAGGGACAATGGGGGAGGCTTTGTAAGGGTTGGGAATAATGTTACGGAGATAGAAACCACATTTGAGTACATCGGTTATGCCAAGTCGTTGGGATTGTGGGTTAGTTGTAACCTGATGAAGACATATGCTGTCAGCAGGTACAAATTGGTGCGGATAGCCAAAGGAGTTGTTGATGCGGGGGCAGACTGTTTGTATTTGGTGGATTCAGCAGGGGGGATGTTGCCTGACCAAGTGTCGGAATATGTAAGAGCCATAAAGGAATTTTACAGTATTTCGGTGGGATTTCATGGACACAACAACTTGCAATTGGCCAATGGCAACAGTTTTGCGGCAATAGGTGCAGGAGCCGATTTCGTGGACGGGACTCTCCTGGGATTGGGCAGGGGTGCTGGCAATGCGCATACTGAATCGCTGGTGGCTATCTGCCAAAAGGCGAATTTGATACCAAACAATTGCAATGCATTGGAGCTAGCGGATAAAGGAGAGAAGGTGGTGGGAAAATTTTTGCATTCGGGCAACACTAAGAGAGAGATAAATATTGGAATAAATAATTTTCATGACTCATTTACGGATCGATTGGAAAAGGCATCCGAAAAGTATGGGGTGGACTCGGATTTGTTGATGGCTGAGGTGTGCAAGATTAATGTGATTAATCCCTCGGAGGAACTTTTCGATTTGGCCGCATATAGGTTAAAAAGAGGTCAAAGATTCGAGTATGCCCCAGCATATTTTCACAAAGATTTGTAGCAACCGCAGATTTGGTGGCTGAATTAGAGGCTTAGATAAAGGAATATCAATTGAAATACTTGCTAATATGGATATAAAGCAGAGGTACGGGCAGATGCTCGATGAGATGGAAAGTTTGGTTAGGCTAACAAACAAACGGTCTGTTCTTATTTTGCTTCAGCATACAAAAGAAGAGGATTTGGAGGTTTGTGTGCCAGCGGTGAGGGAAAGTATTTCGAATATCATTGGTTTTGTCTCGTTGGGAGATGAAATCAGTCTACCGTACTTGATAGGGCGTTCGGTCGGTATAGTAGATACTATAATGATGGACATAGACCTCAAACGGAAAAATACGAGGGAAATACATGCAATGGCAGCAAAACTAGCAATGGATTATGGCATACCGATAGCATTTTATAGTGATTATTCCACTTGGGTTTCGTCGGCGATAGCGTTCATGCTAGAAGTAGAGCAAAAAGAGTCGATGAAGACGATTTTCGAAAGCCGCTTGTTGCTTGTTGGGAAGAATGCATTGGCCACGCGAATGGTGTTGGAGCTGATAGGCAAGGGAATAGATGTGTATGTATTTGAGAAAGAGTATCCAACGCTGTCGTTCCCAGTGACGGGAGGAAGGATGGAGATAGAGTCGTCGTATATTCATAAAACGGCCATGGCTCTGGGGATGCAATATGATATATTGGTGGGTTGTGAGATACAGTCGAGGTGCTCGTTCATGGAAGATTTGTCCACAATGGAGTTTGGTCAGATATACGATATAGGAATTAGTAACTTTTCGCAAGACTTCTTGAAGCGACAGAGGCAAAGTGGAGCAAAGGTATATCGTTCGGACGACAGAGCTGGGATTTCGGGGATGGTAGTAAATTTGATGGAGACAAGTGAGTTGGTCAGTTGTCGTTTGGGAAGGACATCCGTAGGGGGCATCTCGGTTGTAAGTGGAGGATATATGGGGGAACTGGGAGATGTGGTTGTGGATAATTGCAATGATGCACATGTTGTGTTTGGTATAGCCAATGGTGACGGAACTTTCAAACGGGGTCTATCGGAAGAAGACCAAAACAATATGAATCGGATAAAAAAACTTATTTAACAATGGCAGAGATGGTTATGGTAATGCCAGGTACAGTATGGCAGATACCGCTAATAAAAAGGCTCAAGCAAAGAGGTTACAAAGTGGCAGTAGTCCACCCTTATCGTGAGGCCCCAGCGTTCGAATATGCCGATGAGATAGTGTATTTGGATATTTTGGATAGGGAGACAGTGCTAGCTGCGGCAAAAAGATTGAATGTAGTGGCGGTGATGTCGGACGAATGCGATATAGCAACGCCCACACTAGCTTACGTATCGAGCCGGCTTGGTCTGCCTTCGCAGACAGAACCGATGGCTTTGCTGTATACCGACAAGTCAAAGATGAGGGATTTCTGTCGTGATCATCAGCTACCTTGCCCGGAATATAGGGTGTGTGAATCCATTGAGGAGGCGGTGGCTTTTTTCAAAGAAATGGAATGCCCGAACGACGGAGGCCATAAGATGGTAATAAAGCCCATAGATGCCAATAGTAGTCGTGGAGTGTTTACCATAGATGCAGAGAAGCAACTAAGGGCGTTATTTGATGTTTCCATAGGCTTCTCGCATCATCGGCATGCTGTTATATGCGAACGGTTTATTTCCGGCTCAGAATTTTCCGTTGATGGTATTAAGATGCCTGATGGCCATGTAAGTTTGGCGATATCGGAAAAGGAGCAGTGTGAATATAATCGGAATTTGGATAACTATCTGTACTTTTCTTATAGTAATCCAAAGTATGACTACGACCGGTTGCGTCAGATAAACAACCAGTTTGTGGATATGTCGGGATTGCCTTTTGGATTTACGCATGCCGAATATAGATATGAGAACGGCGAGTTTTATCTCTTGGAAATAGGTGCCCGAGGCGGAGGCAATCTGATTTCGTCGCATGTGGTGCCTGCTATGACAGGAATTGACAATTATGGCTTGCTGATTGATATGTTTGTGGGGAAGGAGGTGAAAGAGAAGATAAGTCAGGCGCAATTGCGTACTGAAAAGGTGGCTGTGATAAAAATCTTTGATACAACAGAGACTGGCGGCATAGTTCGCAGCATAAAGGGAACGGATTTTTTGGATTCCAGAGAGGATGTGTTGTGTTGGCAACTGAACTTTAAAGAGGGAGATGAGATCCATCGGCCTACAGACGGGGGCAATAGAATTGGTTTTTATGTGGCATGTACAGAAAACCGCAAGGCTATGGAGAATCTTCAGCATGAGATTGATGAGAGGTTTGTAATAGAGTATGAGCAGTAAAAAAGAGCCACTGGTCAGCATCTGTTGCTTGACATACAATCATGCCAAGTTCGTACGGCAATGCTTGGATGGTTTTTTGATGCAAGAGACCACATTCCCAATAGAGATATTGGTCCACGACGATGCATCAACAGATGGTACAGATGCGATTCTGCGCGAGTATGAGCATAAGTATCCGGACAAAATTTTCCCGTTGTACGAAACAGAGAACAAATTTTCGAACGGGTACAGGGGGAGAATGGATATAGCCTTTAACTATTCTCGGGCGAGGGGCAAGTACATAGCCTCGTGCGAAGGGGATGATTATTGGACGGATACGATGAAGTTGCAAAAACAGGTCGATTTCCTGGAAAGTCACCCAGAATATTCCATTTGTTTTCATAGATGCAGGCACTTATATGAAGAGAGTGGCAAATTTGGAGAAGACAATTGCAGCGCCTTGTTTAAAGAAGGTCAATCTGGGGTGGATGTTACAGTAGACATGTTTTTTAAAGACTGGATAACGCAACCTCTGACAATGATGTTTAGGAGAGAGTTGTTCAGCCCTCAGTGGCAGAAGAACTTCAAGTATTACCGTGACACGCATGAAATATACAATTTCCTAAAGGTTGGCAAAGGATATATATTCTCGTTTGTGGGAGGGGTGTATAGAATACATTCGGGCGGAGTGGCTTCGATGCTTTCACCAATTGAGTACAGCAAGGTGTACCTTCCGATAGATGGAGAACTATACAGAAAAATACATGAGCCTGCCACAAAGCGTGTGTATTGTGAGACCTTGCAGCAAAGTGTGGAGGCTTATCTGAAAGTGAATAAATTCAAGTCGTTGAGGTATGCAGTGAAGGAGTTCGCTATCAATTGGAAGTTCAAAACTTTTGGCAAGAATGTAAAAAGAATAGTTATTGGGAAGTAATTACGTGTAAGTGATAGGAGAGAGTGTCTACGCTTAGATAAATGGATGAGAATTGTATTCTGGGGGAGAGGAGGAATAGGAATTTGGTAAATTGGTTCGAATGGAGACTTCGACTATAGTAAGAGGCATAGCCAAACATGCAAACAGGTTCTTGCTCTGCCCAATAGAAGTGTTTGTTTTTCATGCCGTATCGGATAACTTTGATGAGAGAGTCAATGAAAGAATAGATTGGACATCGACAGAGGAGTTCAAGAGGAATATCTTAATACTCAAAGAGCAATACGAATTCATACCATTGCTAGAAGTTTGTAGCAAACTCAAAAACGATTTGTTTCGAAAAAAGAGGTATGCTGCTTTGACATGCGATGACGGTTTTCGTTCGGTACTGGGAATATTGCCATTTTTGGAGGAGCAAAAGATACCGCTGACGATTTTTGTCAATCCAAAATACTTGGATGGTAAAAGCAAGAGAGACGGTTATGCCGAAGAGCCGCAATATATAACAATGGATGAGCTGTTGGGTTTGACATCACCTTTGGTTACCATAGGGATGCATGGTTATGAGCACAATGATGCAACGCAGATGGCGAGAGAGGAATTTGCAAGTTCGGTGGGAAGGTGCATCGAAATTTTGAAACTGCATCCCCATTTTGTTTACTGTTATGCTTATACGTGGGGAAGATACTCCGATATGACCCAACAGGTGCTGAGAGAGAAACGAATAGTTCCAGTGCTTACCGATGGGGGGACGAATTACAGATATCGGCAAGGTATTAGTAGGAAGCCTATAGATGGTTGCTATTTAAGGCGGAGGTAATCTATATTGCAGTAAAGTATAGCATAGTTAAGATTCATTAGATGAGGAGCGTCGAATTTTCGGTGGTTGTGCCGTTGTACAACAAGGCGCGGTATATAGAAAAGTCGTTGAATAGCGTTCTGCACCAGACCTATTGTGATTATGAGTTGGTGGTGGTGGACGATGGAAGCACTGACGGGTCGTTGGAGGTAGCGCGCAGGGCGATTGGAGCAGAAGATGGGGAGCATCGGTTGGTTGTGCAAGCCAATGCGGGTGTGGCAAAAGCAAGAAACAACGGGGTAGCACTGTCGAAAGGCAAGTATATCTGTTTTTTGGATGCTGATGATTGGTGGGAGCCGACATTTTTGGAAGAGATGCATGGGCTGATAGTGGCTTGTCCGAACGCAGGAATGTATGGGACAAGTTTTTATATAGTAAGGAACGGAAAAAAGCGTGTGGCTCCGATAGGGGTGGAACAAGGTTTCGAGAGGGGTTATATCAATTATTGTAAGGTGTATGCCAGTACTTTATGCATGCCAATATCGTCAAGTTCTGTCGCAATTCGGCGTGAAGTATTTCTGGATTCGGGGCAGTTCAAGAGTGGCATTACCTTGGGGGAAGACTTTGATTTATGGATTCGGATTGCGTTGAAACATCCAGTGGCATTGATAAACAAGCCGTTGGCAAATTATTTTCAGGATATACCGATAAAGAATAGGGCTACAAGAAAATTGAGGAATCCCCAATTGCACATGTTGTGGAATTTGGAGTATTTGGAGGAAGAAGAGGCAAGGAATGCGGACGTAAAAATACTGATGGACAGGTTACGGGCAAGTGGGTTGTATAGGTTCTATCTCTCGCGTAGGTATCATGAAGAAGCAAAAGTGCAGTTAGCCAAAATCGATTGGAAGAACGTGTCGCAGGAGACATACTATGTATATCATTCATCCTTGTTCAAACAAAGGGTCCGTTTCAAAGCACGCACAATGGCTGCATTGTTGAAACAATGGATATTTCGTTGTATTAGTCACTAGTAAAAAACATCCCGTTGGTACCATATTTCCCAAAACAGTTTTCGAGAAAGGCAATAACAATCTACCTTATTTCGCTATTGATTGTGAGTTTTGTCTTTATGAGCTACAGGCTGAAGCCGGCGTTCATGATTATAAGTATAGGTTGGTTGCTGGTGTTCTTCTTATTGGCGCCCCAGTATACAAAGAAGTGGGTTGAGATAGAGGAGAAAAAATACGTTGGTAAACTGTTTCTGACAGCATTTGTGTTGAGGTTGATATGGGTTATCTTCTCATACTTCTTTTACCTCATAAAGACGGGGATACCGTTTGAATTTGGCGCGAGCGATTCGCTAGCATATCACGACGCAGCTATATGGTTTAGGGAAATTGGATGGGCAGGGACATTTGACTACTTGTTTTCCAGATCTTATGGCGATGCTGGCTATCCAATTTATCTAACAGTGTTGTATTCAATAATAGGGCCGAATGTGTTTCTTACACGTGTGGTGAAGTCGTTGCTTGGTAGTTGGACCAGCGTACTGGCCTATAAATTGGCTAAGCGAAACTTTGGAGATAAGGCTGGTCGGATGGCAGGAATATTTTGTGCTTTGAGCCCTAATTTAATTATATACTGTGGATTGCATTTGAAAGAAATAGAAATGATATTTCTTGCTGTGGCTGCGTTGGAACGGGCAGATAACCTTTTACGCCAAAAGAGAGTAAGTGTTGTAGGTGTTGTTTTGGTAGCTTTGTTGGTTATTAGTTTGTTCTTTTTCAGAACTGTGCTTGGAGCGGCTGTTGTATTTGCCATTTTTAGTTCGCTAGTGTTTTCGAGCATGACTGTGATGAGCAAATGGAATCGGTTTGTATTGGTGGTGTGGGCAATAGTGGGCGTTGCGGTCATGGCAGGTGGAACCATTGCGAATGAGGCCCAGGAATTGTGGAATACGAGGGCAGATAATCAGACAGCCAAGCGGGACTATCAAGTGTACAAAGGTGTAAGTTGGGCCAAGTATGCCACAGGAACAGTTATGGCACCCATGATGTTTGTGCTTCCATTTCCTACGCTAGTTGATGTTGACCAGCAGTACAATCAGCAGATAATGAGTGGTGGCAACTATGTAAGGAATTTCATGGGTATTTTTGTCATCATTGCAGTATTCAACGCGTTGTTCAAGAAAAAAAATTGGAGGGATTATGCTTTGATAGGTGCTTTCATTATTGCTTATTTGGGAATTATTTGTTCTAGCGGATTTGCTAATTCAGAGAGATTTTTGCTACCGGGTCTACCACTGTTGCTTATTGTGGGCGCCTATGGCGTGACGCTAGTGAACGAAAGGAACTTCAAGTACGTGAAAGTATGGTACTTACTTTTGCCGATTATGATTGTGGTATGGGCTGTGTTTAAGATCGGTTCCCGCGGTTTGTTATAGGGTGACGCAATAAATGATGTTTGTTTTGGTTAGAAAAGTTTGTTAGTTTGTAAAAATAATCAAGTATGAAAACTATTGGTTTGCCCATCTCGCACAAGGAAAACGAGAAGCGTAGGACGTTGGTTCCCAGTGACATCAAATTTATAAAACACCCAGAAATGGTTTTTGTGGAGGAGGGCTATGGAAAGGTCTTGGGATATAGCGATGAGGACTATAGGGGGGAAGGTGTAAATGTTGCTGCAAGGGAAGAAATTCTGAAGAAAGACATTATTGCGGACCCCAAGATTGGGGATGCAGAGTATCTTGAGAAATTGGATGGACAAACCGTTTTTGGTTGGGTGCATGCTGTCCAAAACCGAGATATAACTGATAAGTTGATGGAGCATGGACTTACCTCGTTTGCATGGGAGGATATGTATGAGTGCGGAAGGCATAGCTTTTGGCGGAACAATGAGATTGCCGGCGAGGCAGCTGTGTTGCATGCATATATGTGCCACGGGGTTTTCCCATACAATACCAGGGCCGCTGTATTGGGGAGGGGAAATATAGCCCGTGGTGCAATTAAGACGCTGAATTTTATGGGCGCTGAGGTGAGGCAATACGACAGGAAAACGGAGCAACTTTTTCGGCAAGAGCTTGAAAATTTTGATGTTATAGTGAATGGCATATTGTGGGATACTTCGCGTAAGGACCACATCATCTATAGAGAAGATTTGAAACGGATGAAGCATAATGCCCTCATTATAGACATTGCCTGCGACCGTCACGGTGGGATAGAATCTAGCGAACCTACAACGATAGAGCATCCGACCTATGTGGTGGATGGTGTCACACACTATGTGGTAGACCATACGCCTTCTTTGTTTTGGAAGACCACATCGGAGACCTTAAGTGCCGAGTTTGTGAAATTTATAGATTTCTTGATAGAAGACAGGCCTTTGGATTGTGATGTACTGAAAGGATGCCATAATTTTGAGAAGGGCCGGATACTAGATCAACGCATTGTTGCTTTTCAAGGGAGATAATTAAGAGATAGATATATGAGAATAACAATTACTGGTGGAGCTGGTTTTATTGGTTCCAACTTGTGTGAGTATTTTGTTGGCAAAGGTCATGATGTGACCTGTTTGGATAATTTATCGACAGGTTTCAAGCATAACATAGAATCGGTGCTTGGGAAGTCCAATTTTCGTTTCATAGAGGGTGATATCAGAGATTTGGACACATGCCGCAAGGTGGTGGATGGAGCTGATGTGGTGTTGCATGAAGCGGCATTAGGTAGCGTTCCGCGCAGCATAAACGATCCTATAAACACGAATAGTAACAACATTGACGGATTTTTGAATATGCTGGTGGCGGCGCGAGATGCGGGTGTGCACAGATTTGTGTATGCAGCCAGTTCGTCGACTTATGGTGACAGCAAGGAGCTGCCCAAGATTGAACACAATATCGGGCGTCCACTTTCGCCATATGCTATCACAAAATATGTCAATGAATTGTATGCCAATGTTTTCTCGAATCTTTATGGCATTGAAACAATAGGTTTGAGGTATTTCAATGTCTTTGGTCGTAGGCAGGACCCCAATGGAGCCTATGCGGCGGTTATACCATTGTGGGTTAAGGCTTTGATTCATCACCAATCGCCATTTATCAATGGTGATGGCAGTTATTCGAGAGATTTTACGTATATCGACAATGTAATACAGGCAAATGAACTTGCGGCCACAACGCCTTCGGATATCATTAGGGAGAGGGCTTCGCTGTATAATATGACTCTGCCCAAGTCGGCTCCTATAGACATGGTTTTCAATGTCGCTTTCGGGGGGAATACAACGTTAAATTCGCTATTTGAATGTTTGCGTAGTAATTTGGCTAAATTTGATTCCGAAATAAATAGTATTGAGCCAATCTATCGGGAAAGCAGAGCGGGAGATATCCCCCACTCGCAGGCTTCTATCATTAAGGCTCAGCGGGTTTTGGGATATCAGCCAAAATATGATGCGCTCCGTGGGTTTGAGCAGGCATGCGATTGGTATTGGAATAACTTGCGATAGATGAGAGTGATTTTTGTAGCTAGTGGAAACAAGTCTGTGGGGACAGTGAGCGCATTTGTGAGTTCACAGTTTAGGTCCTTGCAGCACGAAGGTCTGGAAATGGAGTTGTTTCCAATATGCGGACATGGATGGAAAGCTTATGCAAAAGGGATTGTGGCATTGCGGAAGAAGGTGAAGGAATTGCATCCGGAAATAGTGCATGCCCATTATTCCGTTTGTGGGGTAGTAGCTGCCTTAGCGACTTGCGGATTGAAAACGAAGGTGGTGGTGTCTATTTTGGGTAGCTTCCCTCGTGACTCATTTAAACTGCACTGGGTGAGATTTTTTATCAGACATATTTGGGATGCTACTCTGACCAAGTCCAAGAGAACAGCCGATCAGTTGGGGATGGAACTGCCTGTAGTGCCTAACGGAGTAGACCTAAACCAGTTTTCGTTAATGGATTATCGTGATGCGCGAAAAGCGGTTGGGTTTGAGGAGAATAAGAAATACGTCATTTGGTGCTCGCATCCGATGCGTTCGGAGAAAAGGTATCCGCTTGCCGAGAAATCTGTGCAGAAGCTGAATGACGGCAACGTGGTGTTGTACCCAGTGTATGATAAACCGCATGATGATGTGGTTAGGTACATGTGCGCGGCGGATGTGTTGTTGTTGACGTCCTATTGTGAAGGTTCGCCAAATGTTATTAAAGAGGCTATGGCTTGCAACTGCCCAATTGTTTCTACAGATGTTGGCGATGTTAGATGGGTAACAGAGGGAGTGGATGGAACTTATGTTTCGGGTAAGGATGATCCGGAGATGTTGGCAGGGTGTTTGAAGAAAGCTTTGGTCTTTAATAAGCGCACAGATGGACGAAATCGAATTTTGTCAGTAGGGTTGACCACAGATGCAACGGCACGAAAGATAATATCGATATATGAGTCTTTATAACATTCTTGACAGATATGTGTTTTTGCCCATTGGCGACTTGGTCTATGGGAGTAGCGTCGTATCTAAGTATAAGGAAATGATGCGAAACGACAACCTGAGCGCATCTGAGATAAGGGCAATCCAGGACAGGAAGTTACAGAAATTGGTGAAGCATTGCTATGAAACAGTGCCATATTACACCAAACTGTTTGATAATTTAGAAATCAAACCAGAACAGATTAGAACGCGTGAGGATTTGCAAGTTTTGCCGGTGTTGACAAAGCAGATAATCAGGGAGAATTACGAGGACCTTTTCAGTGGGGCTATCAGTCCCAAGCGTTGGCAGAAGTCATCGACGGGAGGGAGTACGGGTATGCCATTGAAGTTTTGCACGGACACTGCCGAATGGAGCAGTTGGAAGGCCTCTACGTTACGTGCATGGGAGTGGTATGGGCTTCATCTAGGGGATAAAATATTTTCGTTGGGAGGAAGCTCCATCAATAAGAGGAAATCTGCACTCACGTTCAAAGGGCTCTATGATAGGGTCATAATGCGTAATTACAAGTACAGTAGCGCAGATGTTTCGGATGAGAGTATGAGGTGTAACTATGAGGCTTTTATAAAGCTGAAACCTCGTGCGGTGCGAGGGTACGGGTCGGCCTTGTATATTTTTGCACGATACATAGAAAGGATGAGTCTACCCTTGCCCCCAGTTAAGGTAGTACTTACAACCGGGGAGGTGTTGATGCCGGAATACCGCCGTAAGCTTGAAGAAGTCTTTGGCGCTCCGGTGTATGATGCATACGGGGCCGGTGATGGGGGGATATTGTCTCATGAGTGCATCAAGAGAGAGGGATTCCATATTACAGAGGAGTCGTGTGTTATTGAAATAACAGACAAGGAGGGTGTTCCATTGCCTGTAGGCGAGGTGGGCTATGTGTGTACGACAGACTTGGATAATTATGTGTTTCCATTTTTGCGTTATCATGTTGGAGATATGGCATATCTGAAGAAGGAGACATGTTCTTGCGGAAGGCATACGAGGCTGATAGGTGAGGTGATGGGACGGGCAGGAAAACTAGTTTACAACAAGCAAGGCGTTCCGATATCTCCAACAGTGCTTCCGATGATGTTCTACCCTGAATTGAATTACCATAATGCCGAATATCAAAAGGTCTACAATAAGATTGATAAGTTCCAGATTCGTCAAGATGTTAGGGGTGATATATGCATACTGCTAAAATTGAAAGACCGAAATGAGCCTCATGCACAGTTCCATTATGTTGAGACGAACTACCGTAATCATTTCTTGGGGTCGAAGGTGGAAGTTAGATTTGTTGATGAGATACCAACCTTGCCATCGGGCAAGGAGGATTATTGTATCTCGGAATATGAATATAAAAACCAGTAATTTATGTCAATTGTTGAACACAGGTCAGTAAAATCCATTGTAAAGGGAGTGTGGACGCATTCGCTCTCTATATTAACCATGTTCACCTTCCCGTCTCAAGTGACAGTGGCGATTCATCGTATGAGGGGGGTGAAGATAGGAAAGCAGAGCCACGTAGCTCGTGGGGTAATTTTGGATGACAGGAATCCAGATTTAATTGAAATTGGGAAAGGTGTTGCAATTACTTCGGGGGTAATGATTTTGTGCCATGAGCGTGACTTGACCAATTACAAACCTGGGATGTATGCGATGCATTGCCCTTTCAAGGAAGGAAAGGTGGTAATAAAGGATGGCGCTCACATAGGAATCGGAACTATAGTATTGCCAGGAGTTACCATTGGGGAGGGGGCGATAATAGGTGCAGGGAGTGTGGTGAGTCGGGATATTCCCCCGTATTGCGTTGCCGTTGGGTCTCCTGCTAGAGTTATAAAAACTTTCATAAAGTCCGAACCATGAGGTACATTTTCGAACTTAATCATCCAAAGCATTATTACCAGTTTAAGTACATAATGGGATTGCTGCGGAGGGATGGGCATGAGATATTGGTTCTTGCCCGAGACAAGGATGTGCTGCTGAATGTTCTTGAGGAGGAGAGGGTTCCGTATAAAGTCTTTGGTAAGCATAGTAAGTCCATGTTGGCCAAGATTTTTGGTACCTTTCGGCTGGTTAAGAACTATAGGGCAATAGCCAAGCAGTTCCAACCAGATGTCATTGTTTCCAAAGCCTCGTGGTATGGAACGTACACGGCTAAGAAACTTCATAAGAAGTCCGTTATATTTCCGGACTCCGAAGTGGTTAAGGTGACCAATAGATGTGTTGTGCCGTTATGCACTAGGGTTGTCACCCCGCGGTCGTTCCGGTTGGACTATGGAGAGAAGCATTGTCGGATAGATGGTATTTTTGAGGACTGTTACCTCTCCCCGCAAGTGTATAATGCCGATGCGGGTATTGTTGAGAAGTATGGACTAAAGAAGCCATATGCTATTGTCCGTTTTGTGGGTTGGTTTGCAAACCATGATGTCGGGAACAATGGTTTTAGCTTTCAGGAAAAAATTAGGCTAGTCGAGACCATTGAAAAGAATATGACTGTGTACATTTCCTCGGAGGGTTCGTTGCCAGTTGATTTGGCAAAATATAAACTCCCAACCCCAGCCTCGGTAATACACGATGTGTTGAGTGGTGCTGATTTGTATGTGGGAGATTCACAAACAATGGCAGCCGAGGCTGCACTGTTAGGTACACCAGCTATCCGGTCCAATTCATTTGTCGGACCGAACGACATGTCCAATTTTATACTGCTTCAAGAAAAATATGGGATGTTGTATAATGTGGCTAATCCGTTGGATGCAATTGCGCTAGCGTCTGAACTCTCGGAGAAAAGTCATAAAGAAGAGTGGGTAAAGAAGCGGGACAACTACTATGCGCAGATTGGTGACATTAATGCCAAGATTGTTGATATTTTAGAAAATCTATAGTCGTTTCGATGGATTTTACATTGGATAAGTATGGGCAACTACTTGTGGCTCTCAAAGAAAGTGGAATTGGCTTTCGCTTAAGGCATGATGTTGACCTTCTTCCTCGGAACTCTTTGTGCACGGCAAAAATCGAAGCTCAATTGGGTTTGAATGCTACTTACTTTTTTCGAATGGTGCCGGAGAGCTATGACGAAGCTATAATAAAAGAGATTTACTCACTTGGCCATGAAATAGGGTATCATTACGAGTCTTTGACAACATGTAAAGGGGATGTAGATGCCGCCTATGTGGATTTTTGCAATAATCTAGATAAGCTACGCCAGTTGACGCCCATACAGAGTATATGCATGCATGGCTCTCCAAGGAGTCCGTGGGACAGTAAGGCCATATGGAAGAAGTATAATTACCGTCAATTGGGGATTGTGTACGAGCCATATTTTGATACTGATTTTTCAAGGACGTTGTATTTGACTGATACTGGCCGCCGTTGGGATGGATACCATGTCAGCGTAAGGGATAAAGTACCTGTGTATCAAGAGAAATGGGAATCGCAAGGGTTGAGTTTTCATACAACGAATGATATAATAAGGCAACTTAAAGACGAAGATTCTCCATTGAGACGGACGGGTTATGGCATACTGATGACAACCCATCCTCAACGGTGGAATCCTTTTGGTGTACGATATATCAAAGAGTTATGTATGCAGTCTGTTAAGAACGTTATAAAACGTTGTATTGTAAAGGGTGAATAAATGAACAAAATAGAGAGGAGAAACAATAATTGGTTCGTTTGTCCGTTAATAACATTATTTTTAAACAAATGAGGGTTTTATATAAGTTACTATTGGTTGTATCAATTGCAACAATGGCGCTGACATCGTGCATTACACCTAGTCAGGTCAATTACCTGCAGGATATGCATCATGGCAGCCAGATTGATTTGGAGAATAAATTCCAAGCTACGATTTCTCCCTACGATGAACTAAACATCTATGTTTTTGCTTCAAATGAGGAGTTGGCAAAGCCGTTCAATATAGGTGCAAGCATCACCGCTAGTAGCAATAATGGTAATGTTCGAGGAACTTATCTTGTTGATGTAAACGGCAATATTCAGTTTCCGGTTTTAGGAGAATTGCATGCTGCGGGTTTAACTAGGTTAAGTCTGCAAGACACCATAAAGAGTCGCTTGGAAAGAGGTGGATATCTGTCGGATGCTGTGGTGATGGCGAGATTTGCTAACTTTAAGATTTTTTTCTTGGGGGCAGAGGGTGGAAAGGTTATTACAATCAGTAACGAGCGTTGCACCTTTTTGGAAGCGTTGGCTCTTAGTGGAGATTTGAGCCTTTATACTAGCCGAGACAAGATTGCAGTGATGAGGGAAGTGGATGGCAAGATGGTTATGAGATATCTTGACCCCCGCTCATCTGCTGTATTTCAAGATCCATTCTTTATGCTTCAGCAGAACGATTTTATCATTACGCAGAAATACAACAAGTCAACGCCTAGGTCTGAGGCTAGTCGATTTGTTTCATGGTTATCGGTAGGATTGTCTGTTTTGACATTTGCCACTACAATCATAGCATTATTCAAAGAACGTTGATTATGGATAACAACACTACTTTCACCAATAACTCTACAGCATCTAGTGCGAGTGAAGAAAAGAGGACGAATCTTTCCTTTTTGGAAGATAATCAGTCCGTCAGTTTTCGAGTGAAAGATTTGTCATTTCTTCTACTGAGAAATCTTCACTGGTTGGTAATATTTGCCATACTTGGAGGTTTGGTTGCCAATTTTTTCTCGCGTCGTCAGGAGAAAGTCTACGGAAGTAATGCCAAAGTTTTGATTAGAAGTGGCAATGATGTTGGCATCAGCGATGCCGATACCCGTGAATTATCGGTCAAAACGGCATTGGGGCTACGGCCTTTTTATGCCACTACCATTAATAACGAGATGATGATTTTGACTTCAAAGTCCACACTTCTAAAGGTGGTAGAGGAGTTGAAATTGGACGTCATATACAGTACAAAAACGGATATTCTGAAGAAAGAGAAGAGTTTATACGATATCTCTCCCATTGAATTGGAATATTCTCAAGAAGAATTTTTGAAGCCGGATTATCTATCAATTGAAATAGTTGATAACGAGCATGTTATAATCAAGAGGCCGGGTCGTTATTCGCTATATGTACCAATGGATAAGGTCGTGGTCACTCCAATGGGAAAACTTGTTGTACATAAGACATGGGCTTTTGATAATAGTACTGTAGGTCACGAGATTACTGTGGAATTCGTTGATACGGAAGTTTTGGCTGAATACTATCGTTCCAAACTTGATGTAAGACGGGATGATGAGAGTAACACTATAGTGAATATCTCAATGAAAGATAATTCACCCCAGCGATGTGCGGATGTCATAAATATGGTGATTCGAGTGTACAACGATGGCGCAGTTAGTGATAAGAAACGTATCATCAATGAAACATATAATTTTATAAATGAGCGAATTAACGTCATTAGTGATGATTTGGGAGCGCAAGAGTCGGCAATGGCAACCTATCGTAGTAGCAATGACGTGGTTACATCTGCATCAATTGGGGAGAATTACATCAGAACTAGCTTGAAATCATCCGATGAGGCGGTAAGATTGCAGGACGAATTGGGGATGGCAAGGTCGTTGCTTAGCGATATAAAAGCAAGCGATGGCACCAAGGTTGTGCCAGTGGGAGTCATATCGAATAGTACAGTCATCTCGTATTTGTCAGACTACAATAGTCATGCCCAACAAGTAGCTCGCTACAAGGAGATGGGCGCGTTGAACAATCCTGTTGCTGCTCGTGCTATGGAGAATCAGGCCCAACAGCGTGAGGACCTTATCAGCATGACGGAGGGATATATATCCTCCCTTGAACAACGTATTATCAATGAACGTAATATCGCAAATACGGCTTCATCAAAGGTGCGTTCGGTGCCGCTAAAGCAAATTTATCTTGAGGGTTTGGAACGAAACCAGAAGATTAAAGAGCAACTGTACGTTTCGCTTTTGACTCGTCGAGAAGAGTTGATGATTAGTCAGCCTTCGTTAGAGGGATGTGCAAAGATTATTGATGATGCCAAGCCTAACAGTCGTCCTATTTCTCCGAATGTCCCCAAAAACACTTCTATGGGTGTGATATTAGGTTTGTTAATACCAGTTGTTTTCTATGTGCTAAAGCGCCTGTTCGACACTCAAGTTAAATCGTATACCGATGTGGTGAAGTCTACGTCTGTACCGTTCCTTTGTGAAATACCTTCGCTAGAGAAAAACGAGAACCGTGATATTGTCATTAACGATAAAGAACATGGCGGCGTGGCCGAATCGCTCCGTTTGTTGAGGGCGAAAACGGAATTTCTTAGTGGCGAACCTAACAAGGCCAAAGTGCTGTTGTTTTCATCGTTGCTTCCAGCTTCTGGCAAAACATTTATATCGAGCAATTTGGCTGCCAGCATTGCGCTTGCGGGCAAAAAAGTTCTGCTAGTTGACCTTGATTTAAGGAAAGGCTCGTTGACTCATAAGTTTTACTCCAGGAAGAAACCGGGTATTGTAAACTATTTAACCAAGAAAGAAGCAGATGCCATTGGACTTATCCAGCATGACGTGGTGGCTCCTGGCGTGGATGCATTATTCTCGGGCCCATTGCCCCCCAATCCTGCCGAGTTATTAGGTACGGAAATATTTGTTCAGCTATTCATAAAGTTGCGAGAGATGTATGATTTCATCATTATTGATGGAGCTCCTGCGGGTATGGTTGTTGATACGGATATTATAAAACGTGTTGCGGATCACACTTGTTTTGTGGTGAGGGCTCGTAAGTTTGACAAACGTATGCTTCTGGATGTTGAGCGGCTTTATCAAGAGAAAGCGTTTCCTAGTATGTGCATCATTCTAAATGATGTAAAATATGGCAAACAACCACTCTATGGTCGTCAATATGGTTACGGTTATGGCTATGGTTATGGTTACGGTTATGGTTACGGCTATGGTTATGGTTATGGTTATGGTTATGATGCATCTGATGCGGCGGCCGAACGATCTTTGTCGGACAAAGAGAAGAAGTCAGGAAAACACCATCTGTTTGAAAAGAAAAAGTAATTTAAGCGATATAGTCAGTTAATTGGCATCGGAGGCAGTGATATGCCAAAACAAATAACAGTCACATCCCCATTACTCCCAGATCTTGATAAGTTTACCGAGATGTTGAAGGAAGTATGGGAGAGTAAGTGGATAACAAATAACGGACAGTTCCATCAAAAGTTGGAGGCAGCGCTTTGTGAATATCTTAAGATACCATATATAAGCCTCTTTACGAATGGGACTCTCCCGTTGTTGACTGCGTTGCAAGCATTGCGCATAACAGGAGAGGTGATAACCACTCCATATAGTTTTGTTGCAACAACCCATAGTATTTGGTGGAATGGTATCAAACCTGTTTTTGTAGATATCGACCCATCTAGCTGTGGTATAGATCCAGGTAGCATAGAGGCAGCCATAACCCCTAGAACTACAGCCATAATGCCGGTTCACTGTTATGGCATGCCATGCGATATTGTTAGCATTCAAAAAATTGCTGATAAGTATGGCTTGAGGGTAATATACGATGCCGCTCATGCTTTTGGTGTAGAAGTAGGTGGAAGATCTATACTCGAGTATGGTGATCTTTCAACATTGAGTTTCCACGCCACAAAGGTGTATAACACCATAGAGGGTGGTGCCATGATAATGCATGACAAAGCTACAAAAGAGAGGATAGATTATCTGAAAAATTTCGGATTCAGGAGTGAGACTGAAGTAATTGCTCCAGGCATTAACAGCAAATTGGATGAAATGCGTGCCGTGTATGGTCTGCTAAATTTGCAACAAATTGATGCTGCTATTGAGTCTCGGCGTGCGGTAGCCGTCAAGTATCGCTCGGTACTGAGTAACGTAAAAGGTATCAGATATTTTGATGATATACCTGGAGTAAAACACAACTATAGCTATTTCCCGATTTTTGTGAATCCTGACGAGTATGGTATGACTCGAGATGAATTGTACAAAAGAATGATAGATGCCGGTGTGTATGGGCGTAGGTACTTTTATCCATTAATCAGTACATTCAGCACCTATTGCGGATTGCCAAGTGCCTCTTCGGAAAATTTGCCCAATGCCACCAAAATGGCGAACGAGGTGATATGTCTTCCGATGCATCACCAACTCTCAGATGAGGATGTGAATCGAGTTTTGGAAATTGTTGTGAAATAGCAGAAATTATTTCACGTGCTAGGCGATATCTTTGGATGAAGGTGTCGCTTTTTTTTGTATCAGATTTCTGAAGTCAATAGCAAGTTTGGCAAGAGGGGATTGACTAGCAGGAGTATTGGTTTGGGGTCAATACATCGTATACTGGGCACTCTAAGGCTTCAGAAAGGGCCTTACATGCGTCTGATGAATTGAGGGTGTATCCTTGAGGCGAGGTGGGATTGAGTGTAATGGCTACCAAATTAGATCGTTGCAATACTTCGAGACATCCGCCTCGTTTGATATAATCAAAATATACTTCTGGGGTTAAAAACAGTTTTGTAAAATCTTGGACAATGAGTTTGCATCTGGTGATATTGGGTTGGGCAGAAAGATATTTGAGCAATCGGTCGCTGACAGCGCCTGCAGCGAATATGGTGTTGCCATACTTGAATAACCTATCTTCACCGCGGCCCAATAGAAAAACCGATTTGATGCCAAGCCCGTGAACATCTCCATCTGAATCGATGCCCCAAATGCCAGCTGTGATATTGCTGAGCTTTCGGCGTAGTGCTGGGCTTGTTTCCTCCAGTTTGATTAGGCGGTACACGAATTTGGTTTTGGAGACTAATTGCTGGAGATTGGGTGATACAGCGGCGCCTGTGGCCAGAATCATGGCATCGGTGACAGTTGGAGAGGCCAAACTGAGCCGAGATAAGGCTCCATCAACAATGGTCAGTTGTATGCCATTTCTTTTGAATTGTTCTATCTGCTGTCGGAGGATGCCGGTAGTAGCAGCGCCGGACAGGAGGGCTTTCCCTTGACAGAGCACTTCGGCAGTAACGAGCTGGCCAAGGGCTGTCCTCCTTTCATCAACATTTATGATTTTGGATACAAGCCGACGTTGCATGTAGTGTCTTTGGGAAGTGATGAACTGCATTCCTTCGTATAAAGTAATCTCTGGTTTAGCGGTGGCATAGACCGAATCGACTTGTTCGCCATCCACTCCGATAGATGTAACGGCTGTAGATGTACCCAATTGGTGGAGTCGGCGCAAGATATAGTTTAAGCAGACAGTCTTTCCTGTGTTCTTTTCAAGCCCTACAATGGACAAACTCTGATAGTTACGTATGTCTTTTACAAACGGCATTCGGGTTGCAAAGTTACAAAAATATCCTCTATATGGATATTTTTTTGTAATTTTGCAAGTAGTGAATCTGAATACACAACAATTAATAACTTTATAGCAAGATGATTACGAAATTAGACGATCTCTTGGAACTCGTAAAGACCAAGGAAAAGAAAAGACTTGTTGCTGCTTACGCCAACGATTCGCATACTATTGGAGCAGTCAGTGCTGCAATTGATAAGGGCATTGTTGATGCAACCCTTGTTGGCGATATCGAAACCATAAAGGGTGTTTGTGCTGAAGAAGGCATTGATTTCAACAAGTTTGAGCTCGTACAAGAAGCTGATGAAACCAAAGCTGGAGTAAAAGCGGTTTCTCTGATTCGTGAAGGCAAAGGCAATATACTGATGAAGGGCTTGCTCTCCACTGACAAATATATGCGTGCTATCCTTAACAAGGAAACTGGCCTGATGCCTGGTAAGAAGAACGATATGCTCACTCATATGGCTGTCTTTGAGGTTCCGGCTTATCACAAATTGCTCGTCTGCAGTGATGTGGCTGTTATGCCTGCCCCAGACCTAAAGCAGAAGCAGACCATTCTGAACTATCTTATCAGCACGGCCAAGAGTCTTGAGATTGCTAAGCCTAAGGTGGCTGTTCTAGCCGCCACAGAGCAAGTCTCCACTGGCATGCAGGCTTGCGTTGATGCGGCCATTATCAGCAAGATGGGAGACCGCGGTCAAATAAAGGGTGCCATCGTAGATGGCCCACTTGCTTTGGATGTCGCAATCAATGCGGAAAGTGCCAAGACCAAGAAGGTTGGTGGTGAAGTCGCTGGTGATGCCGACTGCTTATTGTTCCCCAACATCGAAAGTGGCAATGTGTTTTACAAGACTTGTACCAAGTTTGCAGGAGCGGAGTTGGCATGCATGGTTGTTGGTGCAAAGGTCCCTTGTATCCTTACTAGTCGTGGAGATAGTGCCAAGACCAAGCTTTATAGCATCGCATTGGCCGCTCTCAATGCTAGATAATGTAGGCAGCATCATCTGTCAGTAATAAAGTATTAACTCTATTGGTCTCACCTGTTAAGTGTCAAAGCTAACAGGAACGGCCAATAGAGTTAATTATAAATGAGAACTAGGATTAAATATGGATATTTTTTTCGAAGAACTGAAAGGGGTGGCCATCACAATATGTGATAAGGATGGTAAGGTCCTAGATATGAATACAACATCTGCCAATGTGAACAGTCACGGTCAAAAGATTATCGGTAATAATTTGTTTAACTGTCATCCTCCCCATGCCGCTGCCATATTGAAGGACTTATTGGAGAACGAAAAATTGAATGCCTACACGATAGAGAAAAATGGTATAAAAAAAATCATCTATCAGGTACCTTGGTATGAGAATGGAAAGTTTGGAGGTCTCATCGAATTGTCGATGCCTATCCCATTTGATATGCCTCATTATGTAAGAGGCGGTAACAAAAACTAAAATGTTTTTGCCAATCATTAGGGCACTCCTGCAATATAGACTATTCCAATCAGTGGTGTAATTAAGCAGGCTTAGTTGCAATTGAAGATGAAAAAACCGCAGAAACCGAATTTTAAAATTAGAGACAACGGTTTACAGAGGGAGATTTTTGATGTTGTCAGAAATCGCTATGTTGCACTTACTCCGGAGGAATGGGTGCGTCAGCATGTTATCCAATGGTTACACTACGATTTAGGTTATCCTTTGGAACTTATGCAAATAGAAGGTACCATCACAGTGAATGGTATGATGCGTCGGTGTGATATCGTGGTATACGATAGTGATGTTCGTCCTTTTGTTATTGTCGAATGTAAGAAGGAAACCGTATCCCTTACGCAGAAAGTTGTAGACCAAGCGTGCCGTTATAATTTATCGTTGCACGTTCCGTATTTGTGTATCACTAATGGTCCTCAACGTATTTGCTGTAAGGTGGACTTTGAACAAAAAATGTTAGTACAGATATCGCAGATCCCTAGCTACTATAAAAAAAGTTAATAACCTAGTCATAGAGGTAACCGGATTGAGCCGTTTGGCTCTTCTTCTTGGAAGTTATTTTTTCTGTAATGCGGGAGCAGGATAAGCAAATGTTGGCTGATCATTATCTGGATTTTTACCGGATGGCATATAACTTGCTACGTAACGAAGCAGATACAGAAGATGTGGTTCAAGACGCTTTGGCTATCACGATGTCGCGCCCTTTTGTGACAAAACCGTACAACTATTGTGTAAGGGTATTGTACAATCGTTGCTATCGGATGCTCTCTAGGGGCGATTACTTTTTGCCGGGAGATATCCCTGATTTGATGGTGGAGGAAGATGGAATTGATGAATATCGGCTTCGGCAGCTTCAAGAGCTAAAGGAACAGTTGCCTCCACGTATTGCAAAGGTACTTGACTTATACTATGTCAATGGATTTACTCAAGCGCAAATAGCAGAGCATCAAGGCATGTCGGAGTCGTTGGTGAAGAAATTGTTCTACAAGGGCCACAAACGGCTCCGGCAACAGATAATGGACATAGATAATAAAAAACAGTATGACAATGGGTAATATTGAAAATCTTCTTCGTCGCCAATACGAGGGTTCTATCACTGCAGATGAACAGTCCGAACTAGACCGACTTACTCATCGTGACCAAATTATCAGTGCTGCCACCTGTCGTGCCAAGGCAATTCGTCTTCGTTATCGGATATTTGTAAGCTTAGCATCTGTTTTGCTGACTGTTGGAATCATATTCCTTGTCCGCCCTTCGGTTTGTGATACTGAAGAGGAATCGTATTTAATTGCCAAAACAAGAATGATGGAAGTCCCTTCCAAGATTGTTGGGATAGGTCTGGTCTCCTCGGCAACACCTGTTCAGAATATCTTGATTGACTCCAATAGGTCTGTTCTGAATAAAACAGGATCTGTGGAGAAGACAACGATTACAGAAACAATTGTGGAATCTAATGCGGCCACGGATGTTGACCAACCGGTAATCAATGAATCGGACGATGTTAGGCACAACCTTGCAATATCTGATATCGAGCCCATTGTGGCTTGCAACACGGCCTGTTCGCCTGATTCCGTCATCAATGATATATGGAAATTTCTTAGAACTTAAATATCACAATGACAATACGAAGAATCATTTCTGTTTTTATTTTTTTATCTCTTTCTTCGGCTATGGTAAGGGGGCAGACCGATTTATACAAACGCTATGCATCTCGGACCGATGTTCGTGTGGCTAGCGTCACCAACTTTGCTTTGGATACCGGAATTACTGCCGACGTTACGCTTCTTGAGGCTGTTGATGACGGTGGTTGGGAATGGATATGCAAGGAATTCAAATTGGCTACCCTTTCATTGGAGCAACAGAAACAGGTGGGCGAGGGGTGGGATGTCGCTTTCTTTACCCAACGCAGTAGGCAGGATCCCACGCAGTCTGCTCCAGTTGTAAATGATCAGATAGACCAATCCAATACATGCTATTTAGGGGTTTCATACCTATCGCGCACAATATATATATTTTGTTGCAATACTGATAGACAATCGGATGTTGTGGTTAACTATCTTATTGAGAAAATGCGCCATTCACTGCAACGGAATTGGAAATAGTAGGTGGATATTCTACCAAATCCATTGAATCTCTTTCATTTGGCAGTAGACGATCTCTCCCGACGGGCGGATTATTTCCAAGTGCCCAAATTTGTTTACACCTGTTATTGTGGCGGATATCTTGCACCCGTGATATAGATAGTGCCGCTCTTCTTTTATGTGCAGAAGATTTTTTAGGTAGTCGATATCGGGCGATGTGAGGTTGGTTTTCAATGTGTTGTAACGTCTCTCAATGGCCGTTACAACATCTTTCAAGGCCGATCCTATCGGTGTTTGCTTTTCAATAAGCTGCACTATCGATACTGGATTTGGTACCCAAGTGGGGAAATGGGTTTGGTTGATGTTAATGCCTATGCCCAAAATGGCGGAAACTATTTGATCCCCACTTATTTTTGCAGAGGTAAGTATCCCGCATATTTTGTTTTGGTCAACATAAATGTCATTTGGCCATTTTATTTTGATAGTATGTTCTCGGGGCACTATTGTTTTTAGCCAATCGGTGATGCCCAATGAAACGGATTTGGTTAGTTGAAACTGGTTGGCTATAGGTAGAAAGCACGGTTTAAGGACAATGCTAAAAGTGAGATTTTTACCGGCTTCCGCTTCCCAATGGTTACCTCGTTGACCAATGCCAGCAGTCTGCTTGATGGCACTAAAAACCGTAAACTCCTCGTACTGATTGAGGTCGAGGAGTTCACAATATTGGTTCGTTGAGGGCAAAGAATCGAACGTGATTATCTTCATCTCAACAACATTGGACTGAAAGTTGAGCGCAAATTACACGGTCATGATTTCTTTTTCCTTGGAGGCGAAGATTTTGTCACACTCGGCAATGAATTTGTCGGTGATATCTTGAATCTCTTTTTCCACTTGCTTTACCTCATCTTCAGGGACTGATTTGTCTTTCAGTTTCTTTACCTTATCCATCACATTGCGGCGGGCATTGCGGATGTTCACCTTGCTGTTATCAACTTCGTTTTTAGCAGCTTTACAGAGTTCTTTGCGGCGTTCTTCAGTCAGTGGAGGAATAACAATACGCAAAATGTCGCCCTCATGGCGTGGGGTGAAACCTAAATTGGCATCCAAGATGGCTTTGTTGATAGCGCCGATGATTGTTTTTTCCCAAGGTTGGATAACAATGCTACGTGGGTCTGGTGTATTGATGTTGGCTACTTGGCTGATTTCGGTGGGGGTACCATAGTAGTCAATTTTGACACCTTCGAGCATGCCGGGGTTGGCTTTGCCGGCACGAATTTTTTCAAGTTCTTTGTTCAGAAAGCCAATGGCAGAATGCATGCTACTAGTGGCTTCTTGAATGCAGGCTTTGGATAAATCGTTCATATTGTAAAGTTTTTGGTATACTGTATTTGGATGATCAACCTTTTGCAATTTCGGTGCCAATAGACTCTCCGTTAACTACTCTCAATAGATTTCCAGGTCGGTTCATATCAAAGACATAGATAGGCAAACAGTTCTCTTCACATAGGGAAAATGCCGTCAGGTCCATGATTTTTAGTTTTTTATCCATGGCTTCCTGGAATGTTAGGAAATGAAATTTGGTTGCTGTAGGATCTTTTTCAGGGTCGGCGGTGTAGACTCCGTCCACGCGGGTTCCCTTCAAAATTACATCAGCGTTGATTTCTATTGCGCGTAAAGTAGAGGCTGTGTCGGTAGTAAAGAATGGATTGCCTGTGCCCCCTCCGATAATAACCACGCGCCCTTCATGCATGGCTTCAATGGCTCTGCGGCGCGACATCTCCCTGCAGATAGGTTCAATGGCCATGCTACTTAAAAGTTCGGTTTTCATCCCTTGCTTTTCCAATTCAGATTGAAGTGCCATGCTGTTGATCAAAGTGGCTAGCATGCCCATATAGTCGCCCTGAACGCGGTCCATACCCTTAGAGGTACCACTAAGGCCACGGAAGATATTTCCACCACCAATGACGATGGCAACTTCAACGCCTCTTTCTACAACAGCCTTGATATCCTGGGCATATTGCTCAAGCATTTCGGGAGCAATGCCGTAGCTCTGTTTTCCCATGAGCGACTCACCGCTCAGTTTTAAAAGGATGCGATTGTATTTCATGATATATTGCTTTCTTTAAATTATTGATTGATATATAGTTGCGGTAACGTAACCAATAGCGTTTGGGGTACTAAATTACAAAGTTTTTTTGATTCTATCAAAAAAACTTTCTGTTATAGAACCTGTCTATGATTCTTTTCATATCGACATCTATTTATCCTTTTGATCTTGGGTGGCTATTGACTACGGTGGGGATAGTCACATCCTAAAACATTCTTCAACACCTATTATGTATGCTTAGAGATATTGCTGTTCGGTAAAACTTTTTTGCTTCGGCAAAATTATGGCTGACACTTTTCGTGAGGCGTCAGCCATTTTCCCTATCTTTGTTTTACCCCCAAAATATACTATCATTGGCAAGGACAGTCATTTTACCTGTTAGCAATAAAAATGATGCAAAGTTTCGGCTAAATGAGCAGGCAAATACTACCAATGGCGGCATACGTTGCCAGCGTGCCAGTGGTATCGGGCCCACATCGGTCCGCAATGCCTACGGCAGAATGGTGGCAAGTGCCGCGCACCAATTCTCCAAAACCATGTAGGACAGCATGCAAAGTCTCAGAGCCCTAATGCAGGCAGTATACGAGACCAAGAAACGCACCTTTAACCTATTGGTAGCTTGTAGGTAGGTTCGTCCTTTTGTTTACCTTTTGTTTAGGTTTCTTTTACCTTTTATTTACCTTTTGTTTAGGTAAGGTAAACAAAGAGTAAAAGAAACCTAAACAAAAGGTAAATAAAAAGACGAGGTTACCCATACTCTGCCACCTAGGCATAGACTATCCTGCCCAACGGAGCACGCTTGCAGAAACCAAGAGATTCCTTACAAACGACAGCAAGATGGCCAACCTTGTCAACATTGCTACACTTAATGGTTGGAGTAAGCGACGGTCTGTGGAATTTGATGGTGGAAAACGGACTTCGTCTGTCAGCCATTATTCGACCAAAAGAGATGGGTTAACGAGCAGTGATTGCAAGTGCCGCCACGGAGATTTGCAAGTCGTGAACATCGGATAGAGCAATATAACAACCTTCAGTGGTAGCCCCAGTGGTAAGTATGTCGTCTACAAGTAGAATATGCTTGTTTTCAAACTGTTTAGGCTTTCGTAGAGCAAAAACACCGCTCATGTTGTCCAATCGGTCGGAACGGCTTTTGTGGGTTTGGCTGGAGGTATATTTTTTGCGGTAAAGGTTGTTGCTGACAACAGGTTTTTTCATCACTTTCGCCATGGCTTCGCATAAAAGCCGACTCTGATTATACCCTCGTTGCATTATCCGATACCAATGAAGTGGTACAGGAACAATGTAGTCTATGTCGTTAAATCGTCCTGAGAGGAGCAACTCTTCCCCTAAAATATGACCGAATTGGTATGCTAAATAACAGTTTCCGCGATATTTAATCTCATGAACAATACTTTGGGTAACGTTGCCCTTTTTAAAAGTCATCAAGGCTGTAGCCGCTTCTGTTGGAACGCGACCTAGAAGGCGCATTTCGGTGACATTATCGGGCTGCTGTGCTTGATGTGTCCAAGGAATCTCCGAAAGGCATATGGTGCAGATGTATCGCTCGTTGCCCACCAAAGGTTTGCCGCAATGAATGCAGAGCACTGGAAAGACGATGCGCAGCAAATCGCGAAGCATATAGCTTATTTATTTTAGTAGCAGACAACTATCTCCATAGCTAAGAAAACGGAAGTCGTGTTCGAGGGCATATTGGTAGCAATCGCGCCAAGCATCGCCAATGAGGGCCGACACTAGAAGCAAGAGGGTGCTTTTAGGTTGGTGAAAGTTGGTAATCAGGCCATCAATCACTCGATATGTGTATCCAGGGGCAATCATTAATTGCGTATCACCGCTTAGGTGTTCCAACTTGTTTTTGGACATCCAAGTGAGGACGTTTCGGTAGGCTTCATCTGTGGGGATGGCCGCTTCGGCCAGCTCATAAGGGTCCCATTGCAAAACGTGCATGGACTTAAGTTGCGGGTCTTGGTTGAGCCTAACCCCAAACCAATACACTGATTCTATGGTACGTACAGAGGTTGTACCAACAGGAATGATGGGCTTTCCGAAATGGTTGAGAATGCATTCGATGTTCTGACGTGCAATTTCTATCTTCTCTACATGCATCTCGTGCTGACCGATGGTGGGTGTATTGACGGGTTTGAAAGTTCCAGCACCCACATGAAGAGTGATAAAGTCGGTGTCGATAGCTTTCCTTTTCAGCGCATCAAAAACTTCGGGAGTAAAGTGAAGTCCAGCGGTGGGTGCGGCCACAGAGCCTTCCCATTTGGCATAAACTGTTTGGTAGCGTTCATTGTCGCTACTGACAGCTTCGCGGTGGAGGTACGGTGGGAGGGGAATGACACCCGCTTTGTCGATAATCTCAGCAAAACTTAAGTCTCCATTCCAACTGAAATCAACAATCCATGCATTGCCAACGTTTTGCTGGCGCTTAGCCGTAAGGGTAACCTTTTGTCCATCGACATCAATAGTTCGGGAAAGAGGTTCGTCTTTCCATTTTTTATTGTTGCCAATAAAACAAGTCCACGTACAGGTTTTGCGTTGATCAAATGCCTGAGATATAGCCATTTTGTATGGCTCCAGACAGAATACTTCAATCATTGAACCTGTGGGTTTTTGAAAGAACAAACGGGCGTGAATGACTTTGGTGTTATTGAATACCAACAAGGTATTCGTAGGGAGGAGTTCGGGAATGTGATAGAACAGGCTCTCGCAGATATCTCCATCTTTGTAAACAAGTAGCTTAGACCTATCGCGGCATTCCAAAGGGAATTTGGCAATGCGTTCATCCGGTAGTGTATAGTCGAAGTCGGCTATATGTATGTTCTTGGGACTATTCATTGGCTGAAGGTTTCTTTTGGGTTAAAAGAGAGAGAATGACATACCACAAAATGATAAGCGAAATGGAATATTGTATCAAGAAGATAATGAGCATTAGGCTTCCGACCAAAAATATGTATTGGATTCTATTGCTTTTCCATGAAAGGTCTTTAAAATTGAACTTGAGGGAGAACATAGGAATGTCACTAGTCATCAAGATATCAGTGACCAACGAGAGAATAGCAAGACAGATGAGCCCTGCGTTGTTGAAAAGCCAATCGGTCTTTTCTGCGGGAGCACAAGAAAAAATAATAGCAAATCCTACCCAAACAAGCGCATTGGATGGAGCGGGAAGACCTAGGAAACTGTGCCCCTGACGGATATCGAGATTGAACTTGGCAAGGCGGTAGGCAGCAAAGGCTGGCATGAGCAAAGCTACATATTTGAGGTATGGAAGACCTTCCGCAGTGGCCAAAATTTCATAAAGGATAAAGCCGGGAGCGACGCCGGAGGTAATGACATCTGCTAGTGAGTCGAGTTCCTTGCCTATATTTGACGACACAGACACATGGAGTAGACGGGCGAAAAGGCCGTCAAAGAAGTCGAAGAAAATACCCAAGAGAATAAAGTAGGCCGCATAGTGGAGCCGACCATCGTAGGCTTGGTACTGTATTGCGTAGTAGATGGCTAGCACACCGCAAAGAAGATTGCAGAGTGTGATGCAGTTGGGAATTTGCCTTTTGAAAGCTTGAAATAGATGCATATGCACTTCATTAAAAAAGGATGTAGGGATTGCCCAAATTCCTACATCCTAACGGTTTGTTTGGATAATTCAATTAGTAGAGTTTAATGACCATTTTGAAGTCTTGATCGTCCCAATATTGTTTGAATTCCACATCAACTGCAGCTTTGCGCTTGTAGTCGTATTCCATATCAACAGAAGCTTGCAGGTTCCTGAGGCAATTCTCTTTATCGCCAAGGCGCGAGTATGCCACAGCACGAAGGTAGTTAACTTCGGCAGTCTGATCAAGGCAACAGTTGAGAGTTCTAATGCAAGCATCCGTCTCGTCATTCTGAAGTTGGGCAAAAGCAAGGTTGTAACTGCAGGATGTGCCTTTTAATAGTTTCTGGGCTTCTTCGTAGTTGCCCCGTTTGAGGTTGAGGATAACAATGTTGTCATCAGCATCGGAACTGCCTTGGCGTTTGGCCTCCTCAAAGTAGTATTTGGCTAAGGTATAGTCCTTTTGGGCGAGACAGAGCAGGCCAGTGTTGTTAAGCACATCAGGGTTGTGGGGGTTGATGTCGCGGGCTACTTTCAGATAGCGCTCGGCTTCATCGTAGTTGCCAAGGTAGAATGCAATGGCACCGGCATTGTTCCATGCACCCCACTCGTTGCTATGATTCTCGGTGGCCCATTTGTAGTACTTCATTTTGGTGTCGTAGTTGTAGTTAATGTAGGCAGCATACATGAGCTCATCGTAGGAAAGTTTGGATGGATTGAGGGTGGCCTGTTTCGCCAATTCAACATCTGTCTGGCGAGCTTCGGAGTAGTAAAGGGCAATTTGTGCTCGTCGAAGGTTAGGAAAGATATCGCGTTCGAGTTGGGGATAGGTAACGGAGTAGTTTTTGATCATCTGCTCTCGTTTTACGAGGTTCTGCTGGGTTTCGACTACGTTGACGATGGCATGACGGTCCTGGATGTTGCTTTCCTCAACCATGACAACAAAGTGCACCCAATCCTCACCTGCGGAACGGGTAGTGATAACCATTTTTTTAAGCTGCTCATGTTTGTAGTACTCAAGGTCTTGCGGCTTTACCTTAGCTCTCCGTGCCATTACGGTAAGCACATCGTCGAGAACTCGCCGGAGTTCATTGGTGGCAATGTCGGCACGATTTTTCGAAACGCCCACATTGGCGGTCTCCTCACCCTCAGGCGAGGCCCATCCGGTAATGGTAATTTGCTTGGGTAAACCATTTTCTAGCATAATGCGCTTGAGGTCGTTGACAGTGTACTGCGCATCAAAACGTACGTTCATGTCAAAATTCCAATCAAGGACAGAAGTGCCATTGGGGAAATATATATCGGCAGTTTCCACCACACCCTGTTTCTTGTTGTAATTGAGGGGCGCGATGGAAATATTGCCACGGATATCAATCCATTCGGAGGTGATGTTCACGCCATCGGAGATTAACACGGTGGGGAAGGTGACACCCTTGTGCTGATTGACAATCTCATCGGCAAAAAGGGCCTCATCGTCCACAGTGGAAGATTTGTATCCAACAGGAGCGAGAGTCACTCGGCCAGTCTCCATGCCGGGTTTGTAGTCAAGGGCATCGTTGTATGTAAAACGGCCGCCAGTGGTGTAGTTGATAGTACTGCCTGGGCCTGAGACATTTTCGCCTTTAACGGTGATGGGGTCCAAGGGGGTAGAGCCTCCTTCCCATGTAAAAACGGGTTGGATAAAGAGAGCAACACCTTTGTCGAAATACTTGGCAGGGACAGAAGCTGTAAAATTGACCATGACTTTCTCGTCGCGGACCTCAACGGGGTCGGGAACGGCTTGATAGCGTATTTTTCCACTATTGCGCTTCATCTTGGACAAGCCGCTACAGCCGGAAAAAACTACTGCTACGCTCACTAAGAGGGTTAATAGAGCTTTTCTCATCGTTATATTTATATATTATTGTTCTGCATTAAAATATCAATCAACACTTTGAATCTAATTACCACAGGTTGTGGCATTCGATTACTAGTCTGCAAAGGTACAATTTTTTTTTGACAGTACAATTTTTTCTTCTCTTGGAGTGACTTTTGTGGGCAAGGATGCTCAATTCGTGCCGGATAATATCCTTCAGCATCGTCCGGTCTGTGATGGTCATGAGTCGTGTGTACCCTTTGTGTTGTTAGCGTTTTCGAAGTTACAGGTCTCGACAAAAGGACAGTAGCTGCACTTTTTTTTGCCTATATTGGCGATGAAAGGAATTTCGGGATTGAGTATGTCGGAAACAATCTCTTGGAGTATTTTTTCAAAGGTATCCAAATGTTCGTCCGTTAGATAGTTAGCACCTTCCCACTCGGCTAATAGGATCTTGGAGTCGAGGTACCTGAGTGGAACAATGCCGGCTTGGTGTTGGCCATTGCCTAATTTGTTGTAATGCAGTAGCCAGGAGTATAGCATAATCTGAAACCACATGTCCGATACTTCGGCCCAATTTGGCTTAGCACACTTTACTTGTAAATCTTTTTTGTCCACTGTGCCAGATTTGTAATCAAGGACGCGGACAACGTTATTGCACAGGTCGATGCGATCTGCAATTCCGCGTATTATTACAGTGGTCGTGCCTTCATTTGTTGAGATGTTTATTGGATGCGAGAGCGGTTCTTCAAGTTTTAAAATTGTCAGCGCATTGCCTTTCTCCAAAGATCGGATTTCACTTTTCAAAAAACTAGAAACCTGTGTTTTAACAATTGATTCTAGGAAGAGGTTCTTACCTTCATGGCTGCGTCCATGCTGGAAGTCTTTGTTAAATTCTGCTTTCAATAGGTTGTCCAATTCCGAAAGTGCCTGTTGTAACCATTCTTTTTGCACAGGATTCCCAATTTCTTTGGAATATATGGTTTGGAGAATTGCATGGATGTGGGTGCCAAGTTCATTCTGTTCGAGATCTTCATTCACTCGGTCCATTTCTTTGATTCCAAGAATGTTTTCGAAATAAAATCGTAATGGGCAACCCTTGTATTTGTTAAGGGCCGAAGGGGAGAAGCCTTTTTTTGAGATTTCTTTGAGTCGTTGCATGGTAGAGAGACTCTTGTTATAGCATAAAGTATTTGATTCTATGCATGTTGAGACGTCTGCCGAAAGAACTTCCTCATGAAGTGTAATGTTGTTGGGGTAGCGTTCTGCCAACTCTCGGCGAACTTGCAATACGAAACGGCTTGGCGAGCCTTTACCCATGCCATCCGATTCGGTGCTGTAGAGTAGGTGAATGTCATCGGCCCGTTGAAGGAGACGGTAGAAGTTGTAGGCGTAAACAGCGTCCTTCTCATGAAATGTGGGGATTCCAAAGGCTCTTTTCAAATTATAAGGAATCAGAGTGTTGTTGGTCCTGCCTGAGGGTAAAGTGCCCTCGTTGGCAGAAATGAGTATAACTCGTTTGAAATCAAGATTTCTAGTCTCAAGGACTCCCAGGATCTGCAAACCGTGGAGAGGCTCACCATAGAAGGAAACCGAGCGCCGTTTGGCAAGCCGTGTATATATTTTTAGTAGCACATTTAGGTTTTCAACAAAGTGGTACTGGTTTTGCAACTCAATAAAATGGTCGATAATCTGGAGGAGACATGCAAGTGCCTCTTTCTCCTTGATGTTGGAGTCGAAAAATCCTTGAGAGTAAAGTATATGCACCAACGACCGACTTTGTATGAGGAACTGGTCTGGCAACGGGGAATCTGTGGAAAAGATACAGTGGAGAGGTGATGGGTCGCATCCCATGCTTTCACATAGAGCAGCAATTTCTTCCCACCGAGCATAAATAACGTGACCGGCAGATAAAAGTTGACTCAGTTTCGAATGAATATTATTGATTCCAAGAATTTTGCATATATATAGGTCCGACATCAGGTCCAATATATCCTGATGGTAGAATAATTCTTTGCGGCGGCGCTGTTGGAGCGAAAACAGTTTTAGCATCAAAGAATGGGCGGCAGTGTTAATGAAAGGGTATCCCATGGTAACATTAGCTGTTTCGATTCCGGCAGGGAGCGCATTTAACGTAGGCAACAAGAGAGATTCATCGGCCAGTACAATGGCAGTCTGTTCAATGGTTCGATCGTCTTTCAACTGCTTGGAAATAAGCATGCCGGCATATTTGCATTGCAGAACATTTTCGGGGCAACTAACAATGGTGACATTTTTGTGGTTTTGAATGAAGTGATTCGGATATTCTTTGGATATTGGAATATTATCGCCTAAATGTTTCCTAAGGAAATTCCCAGCTTCTTGTTCTGGGTCATCCACATAGTAGGCATCGCCATCAGTAATCAGTTTGCCATGGCCGATTTTGGCATAATGTTTGATAATGGTGTGTTCGCTGGAAGACAATGCATTAAAGCCAACGAAATAGAATTTCGAACCACTGTTACTGAGATCTAGTTGTTCGATATTTTCCGCGACATACCGATAGGCCAGGCCGCTATAAGCTTTATGCTTGGCCATAAGCCGTTGGTGCAGTTGGTTGTAATATTGATAGAGTGACTTGTAAAAGTCGATGTATCTTTGCTGTAGCGGTGTCAGCTTTACCGATGTTACATCCCATTCGCCAATGGCTTTCAATTCGTGAAGATTACTAAAAAGTTGCTGCGCATCAATGCAGTACAAGTCGATTTCGGAAAAGTCGGCCAGCATTATATCACCAAAGGAGATGAAATCCTCAAACGTCTCGAATTTCCTGACCTCACTACCGAGATGGCGGTGGATGTCAAATAGTTCGAATAAAAGAAATTCATTGGGGACTATTTCCAACTTGCCCAAATCTGCAATCAAGTCATCCATGCTGATGATTCGGGGCAGAAAGAAGGGTTTGCCTTTCATTGAGGCAAATTGGCGGCGAAGGAATAACCCAGAGCGTCGGTTGTTGAAAACAACAGTGACTTGGTCGAGGTCGTTGGGATGCTCGGCTACGAGCTGGCGTGCCACTTCTGTTAAGAAAGTTTCCATTGCTGTGCTTTTGAGAGGGTTTGAGGTTTTCCAACATCGAGCCAATCTTTTGGGTCTAGCTCGAAATAGTTGATTCTATGATTTTTGGCAATATCCAAATAGGAAGGTATAATGGAGTAGGGGCTAGAAGGGGGAGGGAGCAACTCTATCAGTTGGGGCTCAATCATGGCAATGCCGTCAAAGGCCAGTTCTTGGTAGGGCCCATCGGGGGCGTGAACCCAATTAACGTCTTCGGTTTGCTTGTTTTCCCATCCAATTAATTGTCCGAATTTATCGAACAGTAGGTAGCGAGAGGTTTCTCGCTGACTGACAACAAGTGTTGCATCTGACATGGAATCAATATGTTTTGTCGTAAGTTGTGAGAAGTCGAGGTGGGATAGAACATCAACGTTGTGAATTAAGATTGGTTCGTCTGTTGAGAAAAATGGGCCCGCTTTTTTCAGTCCGCCTCCGGTGTCGAGAAGTAGCTCGCGTTCGTCTGAAACAAAAATAGGCACACTCCAATGCTGGCTTTGCAGATATTGGCAAATCACGTCGGCAAAATGGTGTACGTTAATCACAATTCGAGATGCTCCCTGCCGAATAAGATTGTTGATAGCAATCTCGAGCAAAGTATGCCCTTGCACCTTTACCATGGCTTTTGGGAGATGATTTGTAAGTGGACGTAGTCTTGTGCCTAATCCTGCCGCGAGAATGAAAGCTTGCATAAGTGTTTTGTGTTTGTTTACTTTGGTGCAAAAGTACGCTTTTTTTTCCATACGGCACGAAAAAAACGGCATGGAAAATTTCATGTGGCGAACTCTGTGTCGTCAGAAAACTTTCAGAAGTCGGGTGCCGAGCAGAGGTTGCTATTCGTGGCTGAGCTACGGAGAGTTGCGTACACTCCCTGTGTAATATATAGGGGGGCTCAACAATTTGCATGCGCATACATCGCGCTAGTTTATTGTAGCGGACTGCCATTATCCCCTCCTTCATGCACGAGCCCCTTTGTATAGTCTCTTGCTCTTCAAGTACGAAAACATTTTTTGGTGTGGAAATAATTCGGAAAGAGATTCTTATGGCAAACACAGGGTCGTTAAAGTGAATGGATGGCAATTTGTGAGTCTATGCTTGGCGTAATTATAAATAACTTCTCGTGTGAAAAAAAAGTAGTATCTTTGCAAACTCCACTAATGGGGAGCATTTTGTTGTGACTTTTTCTTAGTGGTCTGAATTGTAATGAAATAAAAATATGACGTATGAGAATGAATAAACTATTTTTGGGCGCAATTGCGGTTGCATTGGTGTTTGTGTCGTGCAAACCAGCTGAAGAGATTGCCTACATTGCCGATGCACAACGCGACTCTGCTTTTGCACTGAAAGGGCAGTTCTCTGGCGGCATTCAAGCCAATGATCTCTTGAGTATATATGTGGAGAGCGAGACCCCTGAATCGACTATCCAGTTCAATCAAGAGACCAATAAGATTGCTGTTATGAATGGGACGGTCATGAATCCAGGCAATTCAGTAGTTTCAGGCTATTTGGTTAACCACGACGGGGATATCATCTTTCCTGTTCTAGGCAAAATTCATGTGGTAGGCCTTACGCACAACGAGTTAGCTGCCTTGATTGAAAAACAACTCATTGCTCAAGGCCATATCACCGACCCTGTAGTCACCGTCAAGTTGATGAATTTCAAGGTTTGCGTTCTTGGCGATGTGACCCGTCCAGGCCAGTTGGTTGTTGCCGGAGAACGCTTGACCATCTTCGAAGCGCTGAGTATGGTAGGCGACCTCACCATCTACGGTCAGCGCCACAATGTGACTGTCATTCGTGAGGAGAATGGCGTTCGTACTATTGGTGAAATTGATCTTTCTTCCAAGTCGGTTTTCGACTCCCCTTACTACTACCTTCACCAGAATGATGTGGTTTACGTGGAGCCCAATATGCGCAAGAAGAAAAATGCGGAACGCGATCCGATGACTATGACTTATATCTCTAGTGCGGTGTCCATTGTGTCGGTACTTTCATCGGTGTTCTACTACTATGTTCTGTCCAGGTTCTATTTGAATCGGAATTAACGCACGAAGCTAGCAAATATAAATAACGAAATATATGGAAAATAAGCAGTTAAGGAACCAACAGACCGCTCAGGGAGGCAATATGGGGCAGCAAGAAGCCGAAAATGCCATCACTGTGCGTGATATAGTGTTTCTGGTTATCAACAACTGGTATTGGTTCGCCCTGTCGTTATTCGTCTGTTTGGTAGTTGCAGGCGTGATATACAAGTCCAAACCGAAGGCGTACCAATACACTACCACCATTTTGGTCCGTGACGAGTCGAATCAAAATAGATACCAGTCTCGTAACATGGATGCCATCTTCAACAGCATGGGTATGGACAACAGTTGGAACTCTCTAGAGAACGAAATCTACCTTATTCAGTCCACTGCCATTACTAGAAGTGTTGTTGAAAACCTTGAGTTGAACAAGGGTTGCGACCGTAGCGGTTTCTTCACAAAGGTCTCCTATTACAAGGATCGGCCCATTGAGATGAAGGTCTATGCACGCCCATATAACGAAAAACCCGATGAAATCCCCGAGGTGAGTCTGTATGTGAATGTGATTCCGATTGACCAAAACAGTTACGAGTATGTTGTTACTTCGGTCAATGGTATGAAGATGGAGAAAAAAGGCAAGGCCCATTATACCGACCGGATAAAAGTCGACTCGGAGGGTTATGTTGAGTTTTCTGTTGACAAGACAGAATATTTCTCTCAGAGGAATTACGGCATCAGCTACACAATGTCACAAACTTCAATAATGGCTAAAGCCTATCAACTGTCAAAAAGAATTGCCGTTTCTCGTGTTGACAAGATGGCCTCGGTTGTGTCAATTGTGTATACCGACAACAACGAGGCGAGGGCCAAGGATGTGGTGGATGCCATTGTGGTGGCATACAACGAGGATGGCACCAACGACAAAAAGGCCATTGCAGAAAAAACAGAGCAGTTTGTATCGGACCGTATTGCGCTCATTTCTGGTCAGTTGGAGGATGTGGATTCCCAAGTTGAACAATTGAAGAAAAGTTCTGGGCTACCCGATCTGAATACGGTCTCAGGTACCATTCTTCAGACGGGAACCCGCTACGCAGAAGAGGTGAACAGTTTGGAGGCTGAGTTGCAGCTAATAAAGTCCATTAGGGACTATTTGAACAACCCTGCGAACAAGGATGACCTTATCCCTGCCAATGTGGGTATTTCCGATGGTGGGGTGCAGAGTATGATAGCCCAGTACAACAATCAGGTGCTTCAGTACCGCAAACTCCTTAACAATGCTGGCCCGAACAACCCTCAGGTTCGCAACCTTGTGCAACAGATGGAGGCCGGTAGAAGCAATATTATCTCTTCTGTCAACAATCTAATCACTTCGGTAAGTGTTCGTCTGCGCACTGCAAAATCGCAGGAAGCCCGTGCCCAGGGGCAGATTTACGCCATGCCTACCCAAACCAAGGCTGTTAATGAGGTTACTCGTGAACAAAAAATCAAAGAGGAACTTTACTTATACCTGTTAAGCAAGCGCGAAGAGAATGCTATGAACCTGGTCGTAACCATCAACAACGCCAAGGTCGTAGAACCTGGCATCCGCTCCAATTTAGGCCCTCATCTGTCGATGCATATCCTTGTCGGCTTGTTGGTGGGAGCAGTTTTGCCGGCGCTTGTCATGTTCTGTATCAATTTCTTCAACGTCAAACTACGTTCGAAGTCCGATCTCGAGAGAGCGCTTACTATTCCCATTTTAGGTGAGATCCCTCAAAAGCCTGAGGCGCGTGCCAACGATGAAATTATTGTTACTGCCAACGGCAATGATGTGGTCACCGAGGCATTCCGAATATTGCATTCCAACATCCCATTCTTCCTCAAGGATGGTCAGAAGGTAATTCAAATGGTTTCGACCATCCCTGGTGAGGGTAAATCGTATGTGGCGCTTAACTTAGCGCTTTCATTGGCATATTTGGGCAAAAAGACCATCTTGATTGACTGTGACTTACGTAAACGTAGCCTGTCCAAAACTATCGACAGAAACAACCGCATTGGTCTTATCCATTATATGTTAGGGAAGGAAACGGATTTCTCGAAGATAGTCATGCACAGCGAAATATCTCCCTATTTGGACTATATCGTTTGCGAAAAGACTCCGCCAAACGCTACTCAGTTGTTGCTCGACGATAAGTTGGACAAACTGGTGGATTTCCTCCGTCCTAACAACGACTACATTATTCTTGACTCCGCTCCTGCACAGATTGTGGCTGATTCATTGATTATCAACCATTGCTCCGATATGACCGCGTATGTTGCTCGTGTGGGGTATTTGAACAAGAGCTCTTTCCCCTTCATCCAGGAGTTGGCGGATAAGGGTAAGTTTAAGAATATGGCAATCATTATGACTGACGTTCCGGTGATTAGGCGCCGTTACGGTGGCTATGGCTACGGTTATGGCTACGGTTATGGCTACGGTTATGGCTACGGTTATGGCTACGGTTATGGTTATGGTTATGGCTATGGTAGTGACAGTGATGATGACAAGAATGAAGGTAAAAGTGAGGATTGATTGAACCGTATTTAATTATCGTGAATAAGATATGAAGGGAATTGTTCTTGCAGGCGGGTCCGGTACCCGCCTGTACCCTATTACTAAGGGGGTTAGTAAGCAACTTTTACCAATCTACGACAAGCCGATGGTTTATTACCCCATTTCGGCTCTAATGTTGGCAGGAATTAGGGATATTTTGATTATTTCCACGCCGTATGATCTCCCCGGGTTCAAGCGATTGTTAGGCGATGGCTCTGATTATGGAGTTCGTTTTTCGTATGCCGAGCAACCCTCGCCAGATGGATTGGCGCAGGCTTTTATTATAGGCGAGGAGTATATTGGCAACGATTCGGTCTGCTTAGTCTTGGGCGACAATATTTTCCAAGGCAATGGCTTTACTAAACTTTTGTACGATGCCGTTCAGGCCGCCGAAAAAGAGTCCAAGGCAACTGTCTTTGGCTATTGGGTGGCCGATCCCGAGCGTTATGGCGTGGCTGAATTCGACCAAGAAGGCAATGTGCTTTCCATTGAGGAGAAGCCCAAAGAGCCCAAATCCAATTATGCAGTTGTCGGGCTTTATTTCTATCCGAACAAAGTGGTACAAGTGGCCAAGGGCATAAAGCCCTCTGCTCGGGGCGAACTAGAGATTACTTCGGTTAATCAAAAGTTTTTGGAGGATGGTGAGTTGAAAGTTCAGATTATGGGTCGTGGCTTTGCATGGCTCGACACCGGCACACACGACTCTTTGGCTGAGGCTTCAACCTTCATTGAGGTTATTGAGAAGCGTCAAGGGCTAAAGGTTGCCTGCCTGGAGAGCATAGCTTATGAAAAAGGTTGGATTACTGCCGATGACCTAAGCCGTATTGCTCGGCCTATGGCAAAGAACCCGTATGGTCAGTACCTCCTGAACCTTATAAAAGGGGAATAGATTAATTAAAAAACAGGGTACAGTCGAATGGAAATTATCAAAACAGAAATAGAAGGAGTCCTCATTATCGAACCTCGTGTCTTTGGCGATGATAGAGGCTATTTTTTTGAAAGCTTCAATCGTCGGGAATTTGCTGAAAAGACAGGTGTGTCGGCAGACTTTGTGCAGGACAATGAGTCCATGTCGCATTATGGGGTCGTCAGAGGTTTGCATTTCCAAAAGCCCCCATACGCCCAAAGCAAACTAGTCCGCGTGGTGAAGGGCAGGGTTTTGGATATTGCAGTTGACATTCGGGAAGGTTCGCCTACGTACGGGAAGTATGTTTCGGTGGAACTTACCGCCGAAAATCACCGTCAATTTTTCATTACCAAAGGTTTCGCTCATGGATTCTCCGTTTTGAGCAATGAGGCGGTTTTCCAATACAAGTGCGATGCATTTTATGCTCCTCAAAGTGAGGGCGCTATTGCTTGGAACGATCCCGATTTGGCAATAGATTGGCACATACCTGCTGACAAAATTTCCCTTTCCCAAAAAGACAGGATGCACCCTTTTCTGCGCGAATTTAAATCACCGTTCAAATACGGCCATGTATCGATACAATAGACCTGTTTTTTATTCCTATAAAGTATGAACATCCTTGTTACAGGAGCCAATGGCCAGCTGGGTACTCATGTGCGTTTGAGAAGTAAGGGCTCTTTTCACCGCTATTTTTTTACGGACATTGAGGAGCTTGACATTACCGATTGCAATGCTGTAGAATCATTTGTGAGGGAGAAAGGAATTCATGCTATTGTCAACTGTGCCGCCTATACAAATGTCGACAAGGCCGAATCGGATGAGGCGGCGGCAGACAGAATCAATCACATTGCTGTGGGCTATATGGCTAGAGCGATGGCTTCGGTAGGGGGACTTTTGGTGCATATTTCAACAGATTATGTTTTTGGGGGAGCCCTTTGTAATACACCGCTTGCGGAGGATGCTGTTCCAAATCCTACAGGGGTTTATGGCCGTACAAAACTTGCTGGAGAAAGAGAGGTGCTTGCTTCGGGATGCCGATATATTATTCTCCGCACGGCTTGGCTTTATAGCGAATATGGTCGGAATTTCTGCAAGACCATGTTAGCCCTTACTGCAACAAAGCCCAAGTTGTCTGTTGTATTTGACCAAGTGGGTACACCTACTTATGCGGGGGATTTGGCAGGCGCCATATGCTCAATACTGCAAGATGGCATGGACAAAGGGAACGAAGGTATTTATCATTTCTCCAATGAGGGCGTTTGTAGTTGGTTCGACTTTGCTAGGCAGATTGCCTCTTTGGCAGGTCACAAGGGGTGCGACATTCAGCCTTGCCATAGTAGCGAGTACCCTTCTCAGGTGGTTCGTCCCAGTTTTTCTGTCCTAGATAAGACTAAATTCAAACAGTCATTCCATCTGCCTGTCCCTTATTGGGTAGACAGCCTCTCGATGTGTTTAAAGGGTATGTTAAACGAATAATCAATATATTATATGTCAGTCCCATTTGTCCACGAAAGTAGTTATGTCGATGATGATGTCGTCATAGGCGAAGATACCAAAATTTGGCATTTCTGTCATCTTCAGCGGGGGGCACGTATTGGCATGCGTTGTTCTTTTGGCCAAAATGTCAATATCGGCAACAATGTTAGGATTGGAAATGGCGTTCGCATCCAAAACAATGTATCAGTCTACGAAGGTGTAGAAATTGAGGATAATGTATTCTGTGGACCTAGCTGCGTCTTTACGAATGTGACTACCCCTCGCGCTCATTTCCCATGCCATGGTGTCTATGCTAAGACGCTTATCAAGGAAGGAGCTTCGCTAGGGGCCAACAGTACGGTGGTCTGTGGCCATACTGTCGGGCGTTCGGCTCTTATTGCAGCAGGTGCAGTGGTCACAAAGGACGTGCCCGACTATGCGCTGATGGCTGGTGTTCCGGCTCACCGTATCGGTTGGGTCTGCGAGTGTGGCAAACGGCTCGACGATTCGCTCAAATGCTCCTGTGGACGGCACTATCATTTGCTTCCTGATGGCAATTTGGTTCAGGATTGAATTATAGTCTACAACCGCCATATATTTCCGAGTTATGAAGAAGGCATATTTGTTGTTGCTCTTTTTGGTTGCCGCAGTTTTGAATGGGCAGGCCAAGCCAAAGCCCTCGTGGATGACCAATATCCCTTTGCCGGGGAACAGTACCTATATTTATGTCAAGGAGGCCGGCCAAGAAAAAACGCCTTCGGCTTCGTTGAATAAGGCTTTGGTGCATGTGTTTGAAACTACAGCCAACCGAATTGGCAAAGATTTCAATGCCGATGATGCATTTGCTCAATTGCAGAAAGGCGTCGAGTATGAAGATATTGCTTTGCAGTATGGCGTGCCCATCAATTTGGTTGACCATTATACGACAAAGGGTGAGGATGGCACTTATTGGACTTATGTTCTGTGTCAAGTAAGTGCCCGCAAAGATGTGTCGCCAGTTTGGGATCGTGGTAAAGATGTCGACCGGTACAATTGGTCTTGTCTGTTCCGATCTATCGTCCCGGGTGTTGGTCAAATGAGCAAAGGTCATGTTGGTAAGGGCGTTGTAACATTGGTAGGCGAAACCCTATTGGTGGGCAGTGCCGTTGGTTGCTATTTCTTGGCGGAGAATCAGTTTAAGAAAATGCAAGCTTCTGAGTACTGCGACCAGGCATATGCTTTGGCTCAATCTAACTATAGTATCCTAAAGAAATCACAACCTTTCTTATGGGGTGCAGCAGGTGCATTGTATGTTTTCAATTTGGTTAGGGCTTTTACGCTCGACAAAAAAACAACCGACAATTTGGTTATTGCTCCCTCTGTTATGTGCACGCCTCGCGCCACCACACCCACCTTTGGGCTTACATTGAGATTTTAACGATACTGGTTCGCCAGATAATTCTGTTTATGAAAAAGATATTGACTCTGCTCCTTCTGCTGGAATCCATTGTCTTTTCTTCTTGTATCAAGGACTTGGAAGAAAGAGGCATATACGAAACCACACGTTGCTATGGCATTATATTGGATAGCCGAACCGGGCAGCCTTTGGCGGATGTCCGCATTGAGGCAACAAACCACACAAGTGTGGACGAAGTAGCCTATTCCGAGTTGGATGGCACGTTCGAAATTCCGATTCAAGTGCAAAAACTCAGTTCCAACTACTATATCCGTTTTAATGAAGTTTCGCGGTTTCAGAGTTTTGAAATCAAGGTGAGCGAACTGAAATTGGGTATGGAAAGTTACGATTTGGGTAGTGTCTACGTCCTTGGGGCGGTTGTGCCCTCTGTTCGCACGGTTGAACCGGAAAATATTACAACCACCTCTGCCCATTGCGTGGGCGTTATAGACGATTTCGGTCAGTCCGAAATCACCAAGCGGGGATTTGTCTTCAGTACGATGCAATACCCTACGGTCAACAATACCGTGGTTTGCGTGAGTAGCATTCAGGATACATTTGCTGCAGATCTTACCCTCGCCCCTCACTCAACCTATTATATTAGGGCTTTTGCTGTCAATGGTAGGGGCATCGGTTATGGCAATCAGGTTGTTGTTACTACGCAGGATGGCTTGCCTGTCGTAGAGACGGGTAGCATTTCCAATCTCACTACCACCTCAGCCGTTTGTGGTGGCAGAGTGGTTGGCGATGGTGGGTTCCCCATTACTGCTTGCGGCGTTTGTTGGAGCACTGTTGTCAATCCAACGGTTGCCAATTTTCATTCTTTGGATAGTATCACCACGGACGGCTTCCTCAGCGAATTGCATAGTTTGCATCCAGGCACAACCTATTACGTCCGTGCTTATGCGCAAAATGAGGCGGGAATCTCTTATGGCGCCAATCAGCAGTTCACTACGTTGAGTGGATTGCCCACAGTGTCAACTGCTCCAGTTGGCAATGTTACCGCCACCTCGGCGCAAGCGGGGGGCTGTGTCGTCTCCGATGGGGGATTTCCGGTGCTTCGCCGGGGCATCTGCTTCGATACCGTTTCTATGCCCACTATCGCAAGTCGCCATACTGCCGATGGCATTGGTCTGGGCGATTATGTTAGTCAGATGACAGGTCTTTCTTCCGGCACAACCTATTATTTCCGCGCCTATGCCACCAGTGGCGTCGGCACGGTCTATGGTTCCCAGTATGTCTTTGTTACAGAGTGATAGGTATGTTCAGATTATTAACAATGAGGAATAAAATACGCATCATAAAACCGATTGTCAAGGTAGCGCTTCCCTTTTTGCTTTTGATGGTTTCGGCATATGTTGCTCGGGCTTTCAGTTTTTCCGCAACTGCTAGTTCGGGGCAGGTGCTGTACTATAACATTTTGTCGGACAGTACAGTAGCCGTTACCTTTCCCAACCATATCCTTGGTTCATACTATAGTGGTTACCAAAAGCCTACGGGGAATCTGTCAGTTCCCGACTCGGTTACCCATAATGGCGCAATCTACCGGGTCGTCTCAATTGGCGACAATGCGTTCAACTCTTGTGAGGGCTTGACAGCCTTGTCCATTCCTAATACGGTTACCGTAATAGGTTCCTCCGCTTGCAGTCAGTGTACGGGGCTAACATTGCTCACTTTGGGCAACGCAATTTCTTCTATTGGCGACAATGCTTTTATGGGTTGCACGTCGCTGGCTTCTTTGGATATCCCCAATTCAGTAACCATGATTGGGGTGGGTTCTTTTCAAGGTTGCAACAGTTTGCGTACCATCACTTTAGGCTCAGCTCTCACCACCATTGGTAATGTTGCTTTCGAGGGATGTAGTGCTGTCTCATCGCTAGCTATTCCTAATTCTGTCACCCTCATTGGCAACTGGGCTTTTTGTAATTTAACCAGTCTCGACTCCCTTTATATCGGGTCCTCGGTTACCTATTTTTTGCAGAATACTTTTGCCGGAACGGTTGGCGTCCGTTATCTCTACTACAATGCTAGAAACGCAAGTGCATCGTCGGGCCGCCAGTCTGCATTACCAGTAGGTGGGCTCACGCTGCTAGTGATAGGCGACAGCGTTCAGGCCATTCAACAGTACTCTTTTGCTGGGGCCACCGAATTGGATTCCGTCTATTTGGGCAAAGGCCTTGTTTCTGTTAGTAGCAACGCATTCAACGGTTGCGCAAATGTGCGTTACCTAAGTTACAATTCCGCACATTTCAACGACCATACCTTCCCTGCCTCAGCACTCAATGCTTTCTCCAACCTCAATCAGTTGGTTGTGGGGAGCGATGTCTCGTATATCCCTGCTAGTGCGTTTTACCAAAAGGACAGTTTGCGGTCGGTTATCCTGTCCAACGCAGTCAGCACCATAGGCGATTCTTGTTTTTACGGCTGCGCACAATTAGCTGATATCCAGTGGCCCGATTCACTTTATGTAATCGGTTCTTCGGCTTTTCAGGGATGTTCTGCTCTTTCTGGCACCTTGTTGTTGCCACCCAGTCTGTCTGTCATTGGCTCAGGAGCCTTCCGTAATTGTACCCGTTTGACGGGTGTTGACATGGGCTCTTCACTAGTCTCAATTGGTTCAAATGCTTTTAGCGGCTGTGTCCGTCTGCAGGGCCTTACATTTCCTAGTAGTTTGGCAACCTTGGGTGACAGTGCTTTTTATGGGTGTCTTTCGCTAGGTGGGCACCTCACTTTTCCGTCTACTATCATATCCATCGGCAATTGTGCTTTCGCCAACACCTCTTCTGTCTCAGCCATCACAGTTAAGGCCACCGTTCCCCCCACTATTTTTGCCAACACTTTTGCATCAGCGGTTGCATCGGTGCCTGTCCATGTGCCTTGCGGTTCATTGGTGAGTTATTGTATTTCCGACTATTGGAGCGGATTCACCAACCTTGTCGAGTCAGCACCTTTCGATTTGCTTGTCAGTGCCAACGACACCCTTAGAGGCTCTGTCGCCATTGTTGAGCAACCTACTTGCAACAACCATTCGGCGCGCATCCAGGCTATTGCTAGCTTTGGCTATCATTTCATCCGTTGGAGCGATGGCTCCAACGACAATCCTAGGCTAATTGTCTTGGTTAGCGACACCTCTTTTAGGGCTATCTTCGTTTCGGATTATTCCTATGTTTCGGCGTTGAGCAACAACTCTGTTGCTGGTTCTGTCTTAGGCTCAGGACGCTATTATTACAACGACTCCGTTATTCTCACCGCTTCAGCCAATGCCGGCTACCATTTCCAATATTGGAACGATGGCAACACGTCCAACCCACGTTTGATTTTTGCTTCCCAAGATACAATCCTTACGGCTGTTTTTGTCTCCGATACTTCTACCATTACTGTTTCCAACTACAATCCCACCATGGGTTCGGTTAGTGGAGGTGGCACGTATTACTATCAGGACCAGGCAGTCATTGTCGCCACGCCGCTCTATGGCTACCATTTTACTTCGTGGAACGATGGCATCACCATCAACCCTCGCACGGTATTCGTTTCGCAGGATTCTATCTTTGTTGCCAATTTTGCGGTCAACACCTACAATGTTTCCGTTCGAAGCAACAACTCTGTAATGGGCGTTGTGGCTGGTGGTGGAAACTATAGTTACCAAACGTCGGCTACCATCTCTGCAACGTCCAACTTTGGCTACCACTTTGTGCAGTGGAGCGATGGGTCGACGGTCAACCCACGTACACTCACTGTTCTAAGCGACTCTTCCTTTGTGGCACAGTTCGCCGCCAACAACTATTTCGTTTCCGTTGCAGCCAACGACACAGCAATGGGTGCTGTCTATGGTAGCGGAAGTTACGGCTACAATAGCACCGCCTCCATTTCTGCCGTACCTTCGTATGGCTACCATTTTGTCCAATGGAGCGATGGCGATACCAGCAATCCGCGTATGGTAACGGTCTTGGGCAACTCTTCTTTCGTGGCCCAGTTCGCTGTCAACAGTTATGCTGTTTCCGCAGTAAGTGCCAATCCCTCGATGGGTTCTGTCGCCGGTGGCGGAAATTTCGTTCATGGTGCCGGTGCCTATCTCGTTGCCACAGCCGCTTACGGCTACCGTTTTGTTCAATGGAGCGATGGCAATACCGACAATCCCCGCTTGATTACAGTTACACAGAATGCCAGCTATGTAGCTCAGTTTGTCGCCAACAGTTATACCGTTTCGGTCGCTTCCAGCAATAACTCGTTGGGCAGTGTCACGGGTGGCGGTGTTTACGTCTACAATACGTTGGCAACGTTGTCGGCAACTCCTTTCTATGGGTTCTATTTTGCCCAGTGGAGCGATGGCGACACCACCAACCCCCGTACGCTCACGGTGACCGGCAACGTTAACCTTGTTGCGCAGTTCGATTCTATCAATTATTCTCTTTCAACAGCTAGCACCAATTATGCTGCCGGCAATGTCATTGGCGGAGGGTCCTATGCCTACCTCAGCCGGGTGACAATCACCGCAGTGCCCATGCCTCATTACCATTTTGTCCAATGGTCCGATAGCGTTACCACCAACCCCCGCGTTGTTACTCTCATTGCCGACACACTCTTTACCGCACAGTTTGCGCTCGACACGCACAGCGTCTCGGCCCTTTCGGCGGACAGCGTCAGGGGCTCTGTTCGAGGCTCGGGCAATTGGGCATACGGCACGGCTATATACATCACTGCTCAACCTAACTATGGCTACCATTTCGCTAGGTGGAGCGACGGCAACATTCAAAATCCACGCCGCATTATCGTGTCGTCCGATACTGTTCTTACAGCTCAATTCGGCTGTAATGTGTACGACCTCTCGTTGTCCTCTAGCGACACTTCTTTGGGCGTCGTCTCTGGTGGCGGCAGCTACAACTACCTTGCTTTGGCCACGCTAGAAGCAATCTCTGTTGGCAACGGTCGTTTCCTGTGTTGGAGCGATGGGGTAACGGATAACCCTCGCTCCATTGTACTTACTTGCGATACGGCGTTGGTGGCCAATTTTGTTCCTAATTCATATACAATCTCTTGTTCGGCAAATGACACATCTTTGGGTGTGGTAAACGGTGCCGGTGTTTACCCTTATCAGTCGTGGGCTGTCATCGAAGCTGTCCCCAATAGCTATTGTCATTTCGTTTCCTGGAGCGATGGCCTCACCTCCAATCCCCGTTTGGTTTTAGTGTCGCAGGACAGCTCTTTTACTGCGCTTTTTGCTGCGGATGATCAATTTTTTGTAGCAGTAAACAGTAGCAACGATTCTTTAGGCTCCGTCACCGGGCAGGGATATTACTGCTATGGCTCCCAGGCTGTTATTGCTGCACATCCTGCCGAGCAGGCCCGTTTTGTGCAGTGGGCCGACGGCGTAACCGATAATCCTAGAACTGTTCAAGTCATATCCAACCTGGAGTATACCGCAGTCTTTGCCAGTCGAACTTTTATAGTTTCCCTTACTACCAACGACTCCAGTCTTGGAGCCCTTTATGGTGCTGGTGAATATACCTATGGCCAGCAGGCTATCCTTACAGCCATAGCTTTTCCAGGTGCCGAATTTCTTGGTTGGGGCGACAGTGTTGCCGACAATCCCCGCACTATTGTGGTAAATAGCGATACCTCTTTCCATGCCGTTTTCCGCAATTTGGTAGGCATTGGCGATGTCTCGGGTAGCTCTTGTACCATTTACACTGGCCGTAGAACAATTTATGTAGCAGGTGCAGTCAACCGCTCTGTGGCAGTCTTCGACCTCTATGGTCGTCGCATCGCCATTGTAAATCAGTCAGATGATTTGGTGACTGTTCCGGTCGCCTCCGCAGGATTTTATCTCGTGCAGGTAGAGGGGTGCAAGGCAAAAAAAGTAATTGTCATGTAGCAATTCTTTTTTTTAGCTCACTTCCCCCAAATCATCCATCCTACGCCATTGCTTACCATTCCTTGTCTTCATCACTTTTTTGTGTCATCACATGGCGTACATTGGAAGTCAGCAGGCCTTGGCGCCATCATCTTTCATGCCACCACGCAGCACTCACTGAATAATCAGTGAGTTATTTTTAGCCAGGTGATTCGATGATGCAAGGTGACGCCTAGACGAAGTTATGTGTCCTTGCCGAAGCCTCGCCGAAACCTCGTCGAAGCTTCGTCGAAGCCTCGCCTTGTCTTCGGTATATCGCCAGTACTTCTTCGGTACTTGTCCGTAGTGGCGGCGAAGAAGTACCAGACAAGGAGTGAGGGCGTACCGACAAGGAGGCGAGGCTTCGGCAAAGTTTCGGCGAGGCTTCGGCAAGGGTTGGGCAGGGCTTCGCTTGCGTTGCAAGGACCTGGTGAGGTTGGCGATTTAAGGTGGAGTGGGGAAGAGGTGGAGTGGGGAAGAGGTGGATGGGGAATAGATGGGTGAGGGAACTCAAAGCAAGGCCTCGGTGGGGGCGGGAACTCAAAGCAAGGCTTAAGTGGGGTCGGAGGGTAGGTGGAGGAGGGATTAATTGTTGTGGGGGGGTGGGAAAAAGCAATTTTGGGGAAAAAGCAATTGGGAGGGCAAAAGCAATTGGGGGTTGGAGGAAGCAATTGGGGGCGGGAGGCGGATGCGAGGGGAATGCTATTTTGAGGAAGATATTTTGCTATGTGGGAAATTATTCGTACCTTTGCAACCCCGAAGGTGGCAACTTTGTGGGCCAGAAGCAATAACTTTGCACTGCCGAAGCAATAGCTTTGCAACGCCAGGAGGAGCAACATTGCACTGCTGAAGGTGGAAACATTGCACTGTCATAGGCGGCAAAGTTTTGATTTTCTGCCGGTAGCAAACAGCCAAAACGTTTTAGTCGAGCCAAAACAAGCAACAACAACCGATGGAGGACAACGAAACATACACGGGCAGCGGTAACGTCCATTCCAACTTCTTCACGAATAGGGATGGAAACACTCTCATGAAAGAGTTTGAGG
>CAZAAK010000002.1:0-73698 GCA_964483145.1 uncultured Bacteroidaceae bacterium | reverse complement strand
AGAAGTGTCAGCCCTAATTTTGGTCAGCCGAAAAGTTTTACCGGACAGCAATAATCTGAATAAGGAAAGAACATTGCCTACCACTCGGATACACTTGAGACAATACTTGAGTTCTTCTTGGCCTTAGGAACTAGTCAATATCTACGGGCAATTTATTCGTTATTCACTATTTTTTTGTATCTTTGCAAATTAAAACCTGCACAACACCTAAGAAGACGCTAATATTAAGCATAGATGAAACTGTCGATTATTACGATAAACTGGAACAACGCTAGCGGATTGAAAAAAACGATGGCGAGTGTACTAGAACAGAGCTACAAGGAATTCGAATACCTAGTGATTGATGGTGGAAGCACAGATGGCAGTGTGGAAGTGATTAAGCACTTTGACGGCGCACCAAATCTGCGGTGGGTTTCGGAAAGGGATAAGGGCATCTACAATGCCATGAACAAGGGCATTGGAATGGCCACAGGGGAATATCTGCAATTTCTGAACAGTGGCGACACCCTTGTGAACAAAGATGTTGTAAAGAACATGCTGGCCGAAGCAGAGAAAAAAGGGCAGCCGGAAATCCTAATAGGAAACTTGCTGAAAAATTATAGAGGGGAAGTCCGTCGAGACTACAAACGCGAAGATACTACCCTATGGCGGTTCTACAGTAGCTCCATCAACCACCCCCCAACCTATATCAAGCGTATTTTATTTGATAAATACGGCCTTTATGACGAGAGCCTAAAAATTGTAGCCGATTGGAAATGGTTTATGAAAGTGATAGCATTAGAAGGAGTGCAGCCAGTATTTGTCGACCTAGACGTAGTGCTATTCGACATGGACGGCATCAGCGAAACGAATGCAGAGTTGAATCACAACGAACGGTGTAAGGTTCTGAATGAGATGGTGCCCCCGGGAGTACTTGCCGACTACCGCCACTTTGAGAAGGACATACAAATGATGCAAAGAATACGACGACATAAACAGGTATATAAGCTGGTGTACTATATTGAAAGAATATTGTTTAAAATAGAGAAAAGTAAACAATGATGGAAGGAAGCAATAGGACGAGCATTCTAATGCAAAGTAAGGCTAAAGATGTTCCTGCGCTGATGTTTGTAATTGAAAACATGGAACTTATGTCGGCAGCAGGGAGACGGCGGATGTTGGAGCAGCCCTTGTTGACAGAAACTACTCAATTGAATAGAGAACAGGAAATTGTGGCCCTGCTGCTAGAACGATGGAAAGATCCGGCAATGATTAAACCCATCACACTGCTACGGCACCAACTGATGCAGTTGCACGACCTGCACACGACATTGAAGAACTTGGCAACCCATACCGTATTGGATGAGGTGGAGTTGTTTGAAATCAAGAGTTTGGCATATATCAGCGGACATGCGCGCAAAGCGTTGGAAGAAATGAGGCTAGACAAATTGATACCCGTGCCAGACTTGCAGCCGGTTTTTGATATCCTAGACCCCGACAAGACAGGCATCACCAGTTTCTACATCTACGATAGCTACGACATCCGCCTAAGGGCGCTGCGCAAACAGATGAAAGGCGCAGACGATGTGCAAATGAGCGAGTTATTGTCTGTCCAAAACGAAATACAAATACAGGTGCAACGTCGCTTGTGCGATGAATTGCAACCCTACGCCAAGACGTTGTCAACAGCCATGGAACTAATGGCTTACACCGATTTTGCGGTAGCACGAGCAGACTTAGCACGCAAATGGGGACTGGTGCGCCCCAAAGAGGAAGACGATAAGATCTACCTGCATGGGCTTTTCAACCCACGCCTACGCGACCATAACGAAAAACATCATCTGCGATACCAACCCGTTGATATTGAACTTATACAGGGTGTAACCTTTGTCACAGGTGCCAATATGGCAGGCAAGACGGTACTTCTAAAGAGCGTTGGCGTGGCTCAACTAATGTATCAATTCGGCTTTCCAATACCCGCAGTAAGTGCCCACCTAGAACCCGTAGACGACGTGATATTCTGTATCGGGGACGAACAAAACGAAATGAATGGCCTAAGTAGTTATGCAGCGGAGATTACACGCATTAGCGAAATAATCGAGCGCAGCAAAACAGAACACCTGCTGGTACTAATAGACGAACCAGCACGCACTACAAATCCTATTGAGGGCAAGGCACTAGTGCAAAGTATTGCCACTCTAATGGAAAACCGTAACAGTACAACAATGATTACCACCCACTACAGCCAACTGGGTATCGAGTGCCGAAAACTAAGGGTGAGAGGATTTGTGGACACCTTGGTGAATATGCCATTGTCGGCACAGAACATCAATTTTTTTATTGATTACAGCCTGGTAACGGACGATAGCGATGAGGTACCTCATGAGGCATTGCGCATTGCAGAAATGCTAAAGTGTGACGAGGAGTTGATAGAAACTGCTAAAAGATTTCTTTTGCCATGCAATTGAAGCGGAAGGATATATAAAACGCTAAAAGAGCCAGCCCTGAGGACTGGCTCTTTTAGCACAAGAAGGAAGCTAAAGACTATTTAGACTCTTTGACAGGCTCGGCAGGGACATTAGCTTCACCCGTGACACGCTCCAACCATTTTACCATACAGAACATGACAATCATAGAGAGGAAGCACACGGCCATGAAGACAACCCAAGCAGTCCAAATCGGGAACTTGTTGTAGAGTAGCGGACCAATCCAAAGGAAGCCATTACCCACAGCGGTGGCGCCCAACCACAGACCTTGGCAGAGACCAAGAAGGTTTTTGGGAGCAACCTTGGAAATGAAACTCAAACCTAACGGACTGATAAAGAGCTCAGCAACAGTCATGAAGAAATAGTAAACTATTAGCACCCAGGCACCGGCCTTCATTGAAGCAGCCTGATCAACAGGGAGCGCACGAAAATCGGTTGCCGACGGATAATTCATAGCATTGGAGAAAATGGTCATAAACAAGTAGGCACAACCTGCAATGGCCATACCGATAGCAATTTTGCGGGGAGTAGAGATGCCCTTGCCACGCCGTGCCAGACCTTCAAAAAACCACATAATGGGGAAAGTAAGGATGATGACAAAGAATGGATTTACAGCCTGCCAAACTTCGGGAGGCAGTTGGGAAGTGTTGACAAAGTCACGAGCGAAGAGCGACATAGAGGTACCATTCTGATGGAAGGAGAACCAGAAGAAGACTGCAATAATCAATACAGCAAACATGGCATAAAGACGCTGTTTGAGTTCCTTGGCCATAGCCCGCTTCTCTTCAGCAGTATATTCAACGCTGGCAGTAGCAACTTTCTTGGCAGGAGTTGGGAATTTCTTCTTTGTGCAAAGGAAGATGACAAGGGAGATAAGCATTGCACAGACAGAGGCAATGAAAGAATAGTGGACACCTGTATTGAAGACATTGAGATAGTTCTGACAGAGCTCTTGAGCAGCGACAGTGTCGGTAGGAAGGGTAACATGCATAGATGCAAACAGTTCGGTCATCTTAGTGACGGCCTCAGTACCTAAAGCAGACCCTTCTGCAAGGAAAGCATGGCAAAGCGCAGGGAGGTCGGCATTGTACTCAAACCCATTCTGACCAAGCCACCAACCACGAAGCAGTGGGGCAACAAAGGGAGCAACAAGACCACCCACATTGATGAACATATAGAAAATCTGGAAACCACTATCTCGCTTGCTCTTGGCCACGGCCAAGGCCTCAGGACCTTTTTTGGCGGCATCAGCCTCGAAGTTGTCATACATTTGACCAACAATAGCTTGCAGGTTACCTTTGAAAAGGCCGTTGCCAAAGGCAATGAGGAAGAGCGCAGCACAGGTTAGGGGAAGTAACCAAACGATGTTACCAGCAGTAGCGAGAATAGGGATGGCGAGGATGACATAGCCCGAAGCCATCACCAAGAGACCTGCTTGGATAGTACCTTTGTAGTTCTGAGTACGGTCAGCAATTATACCGCCCACAAGGCTCAGAATATAGATACCCATATAGAAAATAGAGTAGATTAGTGTTGCCTTCTCCTCGGCAAGGCCGAATTTGGAGCAGAGGAACAGAACCAATACAGCATTCATAATATAGTAGCCAAAACGCTCACCCATATTACTCAACGCCGCAGCGATTAGACCTTTTGGATGTCCTTTCATAATTGTAATCTTTTAGTTTATAATATTTTGTAACCTTATTCCAAACTCTTACAACGTTATTTTAACGTGCAAAGATACAAAAATTCCCGAATAAATCGTATATTTGCAGCAATTTTAACTAATAAAAGAAATGAGAAGCGACTTAATATCGAAAGCGTTGAAGACTTTGCAAGAAGGCGGAACGCTGCTTTATCCTACGGACACAATATGGGGAATAGGGTGCGATGCTTGTTGCTACGAGGCAGTGGAAAAGATATACGTACTGAAGAAACGGGAACACAACAAGTCTATGCTTGTGTTGGCAAATGCAGGAATGCTCTCACCAGCCCTACCCCAAATGGCCAAAGAGTTGCTACTACGTAGCAACCGACCTACAACAGTAATTATTCCAAAAGAGATGTTACTCGTTACGTTGGCTGAAAATCTGCCAGCAAAGGACGATACCATAGGGGTAAGAATACCGCACTTTGACTTTTGCGAAACTATTTTGAACCTGCTAGAACACCCTATAGTGAGTACCTCAGCAAATCTTTCAGGGAGACCATCTCCCAACTGTTACGAGGAGATTGAGCAAACAATAAAAGACCAAATAGACTATGCACTGCCCAACGACAAAGATTTTGCCCATCCACAGACAGGAAGCAGTCGGATTGTGAAATTAGAAAGAAACGGAGAAATGACTGTACTAAGATGTTAGTAGCCAAAACCCATCTAGTAAAGATTGGAATTGGCTAAGCATTATGGCTACTTCCGCTCCTAAACAAAAATCCCCCAAAAACCGCATCACCGCACAAGTTTTTGGGGGAACTGTTATCAGCGTGCATCAAGCCTTTCCAAGGATGTCATAAGGGACAGTGCCCCCCGCAGGAGCATGAGGTTCGGTGATGATACCAAAATTGTGCTCATACTTTTGGATATTTTCAGCCAAAGCGCTGAGCAAACGTTTGGCATGAACCGGATTCATGATAATGCGGGAACGGATGACAGCACCATCGGCTCCGGGAAGTAATTGTGCGAAATCAACAACAATCTCGGCAGCAGTGTGAGAAATGACAGCAAGATTGCTATAAGTACCCTTCGCCACTTCCGGATCAATATTGAGTTTCAAATCTTGTTGCTTATTATTGTTTGCCATATAATATACGTCCTTTTTAGATTACTTTTTAGCATTTTCCATGTCATTGACATTGCCAACGATAAGGTTTTCGTATTCACGCAATCCCGTACCAGCAGGGATGAGGTGGCCTACGATAACATTCTCCTTCATACCCTCGAGGAAATCCTGGCGCGCATTGATAGCAGCCTCGGTGAGCACCTTGGTCGTTTCCTGGAAGGAGGCAGCGGATATAAAACTCTTGGTCTGTAAGGAAGCACGGGTGATACCTTGAAGAATCTGCTTAGATGTGGCAGGTCTGGCATCTCGGGCGGTAACAAGTGCCTTGTCCTGACGACGCAAGATAGAGTTCTCATCACGAAGTTGCCGTGCAGTAATGATCTGACCATTACGAAGATTCTCACTGTCACCGCAATCCTCTACAACCTTCATACCAAAGATAGCATCGTTGGTCTCATGGAAATCAATCTTATTAACCAATTCGCCTTCAAGATAACGGGTGTCGCCAGGATCCTCAATCTGCACTTTTCGCATCATTTGACGAACGATAACTTCGAAATGCTTATCATTGATAGTAACGCCTTGGAGACGGTAAACCTCCTGTATCTCGTTGACAATGTATTCCTGCACCTTCATTGGCCCCTTGATGGCAAGAATGTCAGCAGGGGTAATGGCACCATCAGAAAGCGGAGTACCGGCTTTGACATAGTCACTATCTTGAGCCAAAATTTGCTTGGATGTAGGGATGAGGTACGAGCGTTGCTCTCCGGTCTTGCTAGTAATGGTAACTTGGCGGTTGTTGCGCTTGAGTTTTTTCTCAATTGAAACTATACCGTCAATTTCAGCCACGATAGCTGGATCCGACGGATTACGAGCCTCAAAGAGCTCGGTAACACGAGGCAGACCACCAGTGATATCACCAGCTTTTCCGAAGCTACGCGGAATCTTGACCATTACATCACCAGCCTTCAACTGTTGCCCCTGCTCAACGCCTATATGAGCACTGACGGGAAGGTCATAGACCTTGAGAACATTACCCTCATCATCAACAATATTGAGGGTTGGGTTCTTGGTGCGCTGACGGGATTCGATAACAACTTTGTCTTGCAAGCCTGTCTGAGAATCGGATTCGACACGGTAGGTGACATTCTCAATGACATTTTCAAAACTGACACGTCCGGCTACATCAGACATGACTACCGCATTGTAAGGATCCCACTCGGCAATGTTGTCATTCTTAGCCACAAGTTCGCCTGGCATTTTAAACAGATGCGATCCATATGGCAAAAGAGCAGTAGAAAGGGTTACTTGAGTCTTCTCATCCACTATACGCATCTCGGCGGAACGCCCCATAACAATATGATAGCTGTTACCTTCCTTATCGGTATAGGGGATGGAACGAAGCTCGTCAATTTCAAGCCGACCCTCATACTTGGCCACAATACTGTTGCTAGTACCAATGTTACCACCGGCCACACCTCCAACGTGGAAAGTACGAAGAGTAAGCTGCGTACCTGGTTCGCCAATAGCTTGAGCCGCAATAACACCGACCGACTCACCTTTTTGAACCATCTTACCAGTTGCAAGGTTTCGACCATAACATTTGGCACAGACGCCATGCTTGGCTTCACAAGTGAGGACAGAACGAATCTCAACCTCCTCGATGGGAGATTCCTCAATGGACTTGCAAATATCCTCAGTGAGTTCCTCACCGGCTCTAGCAATGAGTTGTTTAGTCTGAGGATGGTAGATGTCGTGAACTGAGGTACGACCCAAGATCTTTTGAGCGAGGGTTACAACAACATCATCTCCTTTCTTGAGCGCTGTAGTGGGAAGTCCACGGAGGGTTCCGCAGTCCTCGGTGGTGATGATTACATCGTGAGCAGCGTCAACCAAACGCCTAGTGAGGTACCCAGCATCAGCAGTCTTTAATGCAGTATCAGCTAAGCCTTTACGAGCACCGTGGGTGGAAATGAAGTATTCCAACACGGAAAGACCCTCTTTAAAGTTGGAGAGAATTGGGTTTTCGATAATCTCATTACCAGCCGCACCGGCTTTTTGGGGCTTAGCCATCAGGCCACGCATGCCAGAGAGCTGACGAATCTGTTCCTTACTACCACGAGCACCCGAATCGTACATCATAAATATTGGATTGAAACCCTGATTGTCCGCCTTCAACTGACTCATAAGAACTTCAGTAAGACGGTTATTGGTATTGGTCCAAATGTCGATGACGTGGTTGTAACGCTCGTTGTTGGTAATCAAACCCATAGCGTACTGGCCTAGCACCTCGTCAACCTCCTCGTTAGCTTTGGCAATCAGCTCTTCCTTCTCAGGCGGAATCAGCACGTCACCAAGGTTGAAGGAAAGCCCACCACGAAATGCCTGCCGGTAGCCCATTTGCTTGATATCATCAAGGAAATTAGCAGTCACAGCGTTGCCACAAGTGGTAAAGAGGTCTCCGATAATATTACGTAGCGACTTTTTGCCAAGCACTTGGTTAACGTAACCATAGACCGAAGGCACGACCTCATTAAAGATTACACGACCCACAGTAGTACGAATACGGTCAGTCTTAATAAAATGGCCCTTGGCATCAAGAATAGGGTTACCTTCGCTGTCGCGACGGATTTCGTACTCAGTGCGACAACGCTCGGCCACCTCTTCAGCAGTAGCACAATCGCGATCGGTAAGTACATTCCCCTCCTTGTCCTTGATAACCTCCATAAAAGTCCTGTCGGTCTTGATGTAGTCGAACTCATCACGACCCTGATTATCAATCTTGCAACTAATGCAAGCATTAAGAGAGACACGTTTTTCGTTATAGGCAATCTCTACCTCCTCAGCAGAGTAGAAACGATATCCCTCCCCCTTGACAGTTTCGGTTTCGGTAGTGTGACGAGGCTTTGTCATGTAGTACAGACCCAACACCATATCTTGCGATGGCACTGCTATAGGAGCACCATTGGCAGGGTTAAGGATATTGTGGGTGGAGAGCATGAGAAGCTGAGCTTCCAACACAGCCGCATTGCCTAGGGGCACATGAACAGCCATTTGGTCACCATCGAAGTCAGCATTAAAACCTGTACACACCAAAGGATGCAAACGGATTGCCTTACCTTCAACCAATTTAGGTTGGAAAGCTTGAATGCCCAAGCGGTGCAAAGTTGGTGCACGGTTTAACATAATGGGATGTCCCTTCAAGATATTCTCAAGAATTTCCCAAACAACAGGATCTTTACGATCGACAACACGTTTGGCGGACTTGACAGTCTTGACCAAACCACGTTCGAGAAGTTTGCGTATAATAAACGGTTTGAACAACTCGCTAGCCATATCCTTAGGCAGACCGCATTCATGCATTTTGAGCTCGGGCCCAACAACAATAACCGAACGGCCTGAGTAATCAACACGTTTACCAAGCAAATTCTGACGGAAACGCCCTTGCTTTCCCTTGAGCGAGTCCGAAAGAGACTTGAGAGACCGATTGTTGTCGGAGCGTACACTGGAGACTTTACGACTGTTGTCGAAAAGGGAGTCAACAGCCTCCTGAAGCATGCGTTTCTCATTGCGCATGATGACCTCAGGAGCCTTTATTTCGAAAAGTCTTTTCAAGCGGTTGTTACGGATGATAACACGACGGTAGAGCTCATTGATGTCGGAAGTAGCAAAGCGTCCACCATCCAAGGGCACGAGAGGTCGCAACTCCGGAGGAATAACAGGAATAATGGTCATAATCATCCATTCGGGACGGTTATCCATTCCTCTAGCTTGCATATTCTTGCGGCTTTCACGAAAAGACTCTACGATGTTCAACCGCTTGAGTGCCTCTTGCTTACGTTGATTTGATGTCTCCTTGGAAGCACGGTCACGTAGTTCATAACTAATTTGGTCAAGGTCAATCTCACAAAGAAGCTTGTAAAGGGCCTCCGACCCAGTGCCAACGATGAACTTGTCAGGGTCAGTATCCTCCAACTGTTCATTGCCTTCGGGTAAGGATTGACGGATAGCGGAATAGTCTTCCTCCGTCAAGAGGTCAAGCTTGTGTACAGGCATCTCGTTAAGCATAGCCTTACCTGGCTGAAGAACAATATACTTCTCATAATAAATCACTTGCTCAAGTTTCTTGCTAGGAATATTAAGCAAAGTGCCAATCTTGTTAGGAAGGGTACGAAAGAACCAGATATGTGCCACAGGAACGCAAAGTTCTATATGACCCATACGCTCCCGTCGAACCTTCTTCTCGGTGACTTCTACACCACAACGGTCGCATACAATACCTTTATAACGAATACGTTTGTACTTTCCGCAATGGCACTCCCAATCGCGAGTAGGTCCAAAAATTCTTTCGCAAAAAAGACCATCGCGTTCGGGCTTATAGGTACGATAGTTGATAGTTTCAGGTTTGGTTACCTCGCCGTAAGAGCGTTTCTTAATCGACTCGGGGGAAGCCAAACTGACGGTTATCGAATTGAAATCATTCCTTATCTGTGAATCTTGTTTAAAAGCCATCTTATTATTATTACCAATTAAGAATCAAAAATCAAGAATATAGGATGTTACTGAAAACTTAATTCTGATTTAATCAAATGTTACCTCTAAGCCCAAACCGCGGAGTTCATGGACCAATACGTTAAAGGACTCTGGGATGCCTGGAACAGGCATGTTGTCTCCCTTAACAATAGCCTCATAAGCCTTGGCGCGCCCCATGACATCATCAGATTTGACGGTAAGAACCTCCTGTAGCACATGCGAAGCACCGAAAGCCTCAAGTGCCCAAACCTCCATCTCACCAAAACGTTGACCACCAAAGTTGGCCTTACCACCAAGAGGTTGCTGGGTGATAAGAGAATATGGCCCAATGCTACGGGCATGCATCTTATCATCAATCATGTGGTGCAACTTCAGCATATAGATGTAGCCAACGGTTGCAGGTTGGTCAAAACGATCGCCTGTTTCACCGTCATAAAGGTAGGTGCGCCCATTTTCGGGCAGACCAGCCTCTCGCATATAACCGTTGATCTGTTCGAGGGTAGCACCATCGAAAATAGGTGTCTTGAAACGTTTGTTAAGTTTCTTTCCAGCCCACCCTAGAACAGTTTCGTATATCTGACCAAGATTCATACGGGAAGGCACACCCAAAGGATTCAAAACAATATCAACAGGAGTACCATCGGCAAGGAAGGGCATATCCTCTGCACGGACAATCTTGGAAACGATACCTTTGTTGCCATGACGACCTGACATCTTATCGCCAATGCGCAATTTGCGCTTCATTGCAATATAGACTTTGGCCATCTGAACGATTCCCGTGGGAAGATCATCACCAACAGTGAGAGCAAACTTGTTACGGGTGAACCGTCCGTTAATTTCACGATTCTTAATATTGTAGTTGTTCAATAAGTCCTTGATAAGGCTGTTAGTCTCTTTGTCAGAGGTCCACCTATTGGGACTAACTTCAGTATAGTCGATGGCATTAAGAGCTTTGGAGGTAAACTTGACTTTTTTGGGGATAAGTTCCTCCTTATGGTTAGTATAGACCCCGTTGGAAGTCTTACCGGCAAGGATGATGAGCAAGCGATCAATCAACTTCTCCTTGAGTTCCTTGAGTTCGTTGTTGTACTCTTCCTCGGGCTTGGCCAACAACTCCTTTTCTCGGGCACGCTGTTTGCGGTCACGAATAATCTTGGCAAAAAGTTTCTTGTCAATGACAACACCACGGACCGAAGGTGGCACTTTAAGGGAGGCGTCTTTCACGTCACCAGCTTTGTCTCCAAAGATGGCCCGCAACAACTTTTCCTCAGGAGTTGGGTCAGACTCGCCCTTTGGGGTTATCTTACCTATAAGAATATCACCCTCTTTAACCTCAGCACCGATACGGATGATTCCATTCTCATCAAGGTCCTTAGTGGCCTCACTACTGACATTGGGAATATCTCTTGTGAGTTCTTCCGGACCACGTTTAGTCTCACGAACTTCCAAAGTATACTCTTCCACATGAACAGAAGTGAAGATATCTTCACGCACAACGCGCTCGGAAATAACAACAGCATCCTCAAAATTATAGCCCTTCCAAGGCATAAAAGCCACCATCATATTACGTCCAAGAGCCAATTCACCGCCTTGGGTGGCATACCCCTCACAGAGCACTTGACCTTTTTTCACTTTATCGCCCTTACGCACAATGGGGCGTAGATTGATTGAAGTGGAATGGTTAGTACGTTGATAGCGCGTCAGTTTGTATTCATGAACGTCATCATCAAAAGAGACAAGTCGCTCCTTTTCAGTGCGGTTGTGTCGAATGACAATCTTGGTAGAGTCAACATACTCAACAACACCGTCACCAAGAGAATTGAGTAATACACGGCTATCCTCAGCCACTGATTTCTCAATACCAGTTCCAACGATCGGAATCTCTGGGTTGAGCAAGGGCACAGCCTGACGCATCATGTTGGAACCCATAAGTGCGCGGTTGGCATCATCATGTTCCAAAAATGGGATAAGTGAAGCCGCGATAGAAGCTATTTGGTTTGAGCCAAGGTCCATAAGATCTATTTCCTCTGGGGAAACGATAGGGAAGTCGGCCTGATTACGCGCTTTTACTCGAGTTTCGATGATATTACCCTCTTCATCCATTCGGGTGGTAGCTTGGGCAACAGTCTTATTCTCCTCTCGCTGAGCGGTATAGTATTCGGGTTCTTCGTCCAGCATCACACGGCCGTTGACTACGCGGCGATATGGTGTCTCTATGAAGCCCAACTCATTGATGCGGGCATATACAGCCAAGGAAGAGATAAGGCCGATATTAGGACCTTCAGGAGTCTCGATTGTACACAAACGACCGTAGTGGGTATAGTGTACATCACGGACCTCAAAGCCTGCGCGCTCGCGCGACAGACCACCAGGGCCCAATGCAGAAATACGACGCTTGTGCGTTACTTCGGCTAGAGGGTTGGTCTGGTCCATAAACTGCGACAACTGATTGGTGCCAAAGAAAGAGTTGATAACAGAAGACAGAGTCTTGGCATTAATCAATTCTGTGGGAGTAAACACTTCGTTGTCGCGAACATTCATCCGCTCACGGATAGTACGGGACATACGGGCAAGGCCTACGCCAAACTGGTTGTAGAGCTGTTCACCAGAAGTGCGTACGCGACGGTTCGACAAGTGGTCAATATCATCCACTTCTGCCTTCTGGTTGATTAACTGGATAAGATACTTGATAATCTCGGTGATGTCCGTTTGGGTAAGCACTCGGGTTGTGTCGGGAATATCGAGATTAAGTTTCGTATTAATACGATAACGCCCAACCTCACCAAGGTCGTAACGCTTGTCGGAAAAGAAAAGCTTTTCAATGATACCACGAGCGGTTTCTTCGTCTGGTGGTTCAGCATTGCGCAACTGACGGTAGATATACTCGACAGCTTCCTTGGAATTGTTGGAAGTATCTTTTTTGAGGGTATTGTAAATGACTGAATAATCAATGCCATCGCGATCCTCAACCTTCACAAGAATAGACTTTACACCGAGTTGGAGAATTTTTTCGATATCATCATCTGTAAGTTCCTTGTCTCGCTCAATAACAGTGTCGGTACGTTCCATGGAAACGACCTCACCTGTATCCTCATCAACGAAATCCTCAGTCCAAGACTCTACTACTCTAGCAGCCAACTGCTTACCCAGTACTTTTTTTAGATTGGCCTTGGAAACTTTCACTTCCTCAGCCAAGTTGAAGATATCTAGGATATCCTTGTCAGTCTCAAAGCCGATAGCCCTGAGCAAGGTAGTGATGGGGAGTTTCTTCTTACGGTCGATATAGGCGTACATGACGTTGTTGATATCGGTTGTAAACTCCATCCACGAACCTTTGAAAGGTATGATACGGGCCGAGTAGAGTTGCGTACCATTGGAGTGATATGAAGTGCCGAAAAAAACGCCTGGAGACCGGTGCAACTGTGAAACTACAACACGCTCCGCTCCGTTAATAACGAAGGTTCCCTTGGGGGTCATGTAAGGGACCATACCCAAATAAACAGGCTGCTCTATAGCTTGGAAATCCTCGTTTTCAGGGTCATTGCACGAAAGCTTCAACTTGACCTTTAGCGGAACGCTATATGTCAATCCACGCTCAATGCACTCCTCTATGGAATAACGCGGAGGGTCTATAAAATAGTCAAGAAACTCTAACGTGAAATTGTTACGTGCATCTGAAATGGGGAAATTTTCTTTGAAAACCTTGTACAAGCCTTCTTCGAGACGGTTATCAGGATTTGTCTCAATTTGGAAAAAATCTTTGAAAAACTTGAGCTGAATATCAAGAAAGTCCGGGTACTCGTATTTGCGTACAGATGCAAAATTTACTACTTCGATGGGTTGATTGTTAGCCAAGGGACTTAAATTTAATTTGAACCAGTACTTTTATAAGCTTTATTGAATTTGCTACTGCTCGATGGTTGCGAGAGATAAGAGAACCTAAACAAAGACGTTTTCGGCACGTTAGAATACCTAAAACAAATCTGTATAGCAATGAGGAATAGGCACTCCGGATGCACCGGAGGCCCTATTCCTCAAGAAAATCGGATGGCTAAAACTATTTAACCTCGACCTCAGCACCAGCTTCTTCGAGAGCCTTTTTCAGAGATTCAGCTTCTTCCTTGCTGACACCCTCTTTAACGGTCTTGGGAGCGCCGTCAACGAGCTCCTTCGACTCTTTCAAGCCCAAGCTAGCAAGATCCTTGACAGCCTTAACAACGGCCAATTTCTTGGTAGTGTCAGAAACGCCCTTTAAAATAACATCGAAAGAGGTTTTTTCCTCAACGGCAGCTGCACCAGCAGCGGGAACTGCAACTGCAGCAACTGCAGCAGCAGCGGGTTCGATACCATATTCTTCTTTCAGAACGTCTGCAAGTTCTTTAACTTCTTTTACGGTTAAGTTTACTAATTCTTCAGCAATAGCTTTGATGTCTGCCATGACTTTATTGTTTTAAAAGTGTTGTGTTTACTAATTGTTTGTTGTTTCTGTTGGACTTTTAACGGGGTCCAACCCGATGTTCTTAAGCCTGTTCGGCTTTCTCCTCTAATGTTTTCAGTACACCAGTGATAGTATTGGCACCCGACTGGAGCTGCGAAACGACATTCTTGATGGGGGATTGAAGTAGAGCAACCACATCAGCAATGAGCTCATTCTTGGACTTGATGTTAACAAGTGCCTCAAGATTCTCTTCGCCAATGTAAAAGCACTCCTCAACATAGGCACCCTTCAAGATGGGTTTCTTTGCACCTTTTTCGTTTGCACGAAACTCCTTGATAAGTTTGGCAGGAGCATTGTTGGTGTTGGAAAGCATTATGGCGGTCTCACCCTTAATCACTGGGAAAAGCTCGGAATAATCCATTCCTGTTTTTTCCAATGCCTTTATCAAAAGAGTGTTCTTTACGACCTCCAACTTGACTTCCTTGCGAAATGCAGAACGACGCAATTTGCTGGTCTGCGCAGAATTCAAACCACCCATGTCAGCAATATAGATGAGGGGGTAGGCTTTAATCTCCTCGCAAAGTTGGTCAATTAGCTGGTCCTTAAGTTCTTTTCTCATAATGATTTCAATAAATTAAAAAGTTACAGGGTAGCGGCTTTGGTATCAACCTTGACACCAGCACTCATCGTACTGCTGAGAGTAATGCTCTTCACATAAGTTCCCTTGGCAGCAGAGGGCTTCAGTTTGATGATTGCCTGAAGGACCTCACGAGCGTTGTCAACAATCTTGTTGTTGTCGAAGGAGCACTTTGCAACGGCAGTATGGATGATACCAAACTTATCAACCTTGAAGTCAATCTTACCAGCCTTAGCCTCCTGGACAGCCTTGCCAACTTCCATTGTAACAGTACCCGTCTTGGGGTTGGGCATCAAACCTCGGGGACCGAGAATACGACCTAGCGCACCAATCTTAGGCATGCAACTGGGCATGGTAATGATAACATCAACGTCAGTCCAACCACCTTTGATCTTGGCGATATAATCGTCTAAACCATAGTAATCGGCACCAGCGGCCTTAGCCTCTTCCTCCTTGTCGGGAGTACAGAGAACAAGAACGCGAACAGTCTTACCCGTTCCATGAGGCAATGTTACACTACCACGGACCATCTGATTGGCTTTACGGGGATCAACACCCAAACGGACATCGATATCCACAGATGCATCAAATTTGGTGTAGGTGATGTTCTTCACAACCTCAACAGCCTCTTCAAGGGAGTAGACATTAGTCTTGTCGAATTTGGCTAAAGCTTCTTTCTGTTTCTTGGATAATTTTGCCATGATTCTTTGTTTTTGTGGTCACCGCACCGTTAATTGGCGATGCTACCACTGTTAATGTTTTAGCTTCACTTTGCAAGTGGGTTCTCACCCTTGACAGTGATACCCATGCTACGTGCAGTACCAGCAACCATACTCATAGCTGATTCAATAGTGAAACAGTTGAGGTCAGGCATCTTGGTTTCTGCAATCTGACGTACCTGTTCCCAAGTCACGGAAGCGACCTTGACACGATTGGGTTCTCCAGAACCTTTGGCTGCCTTGGCAACTTCTTTCAACGACACGGCAACAGGGGGATTTTTAACTACAAAATCAAAGGACTTATCGGTGTACACAGTAATAATGACAGGCACAATCTTGCCGGCCTTATCCTGAGTACGTGCATTGAACTGCTTGCAAAACTCCATGATGTTCACGCCCTTGGCACCCAAAGCGGGTCCGACTGGGGGAGCGGGGTTAGCAGCACCACCTTTGATTTGTAATTTAATCAATCCTGCAACTTCTTTTGCCATTTTGATTTAAACTTTTTGAATTTTGTTAGTTAAAAACAGTCACTACTCTTTCTCAACTTGATTGTAGCTGAGTTCCAAAGGAGTCTTCCGACCGAAAATCTTGACCGTAACTTTCAATTTCTTCTTCTCGTCGTTAACCTCCTCGACAATGCCGGCAAAACTGCTGAACGGACCGTCAATAACTTTGACGCACTCTCCCTCCAGAAAGGTGTCACCATTGCCCTCAATAGCATCCAACTGGTCGTCCAACTTACCCAAAATACGATTAATCTCCACTTGACGCATGGGAATAGGGTTGCCATTACCAGCCTCGCGGAGAAAGTCCAACACATTGGGCACATTTTGGATGACAGGAATGATCTCGTCACGCAAGTCGGCCTCTATCAAAACGTAACCTGGGAGATATGTGCGGTCTTTGACCACTTTCTTCCCGTTACGAATCGAAACGACCTTCTCGGTAGGAACAAGCACCTGAGGCACATCACTGCTCCAACCTCTTTTGGCCATCTCGCTTTCGATGTACTCTTTGGCTTTTTTCTCTTTACCGCTTATCGCCTTGACGACATACCATTTCTTAGACTGCTGCTCCATGTTGTTGCTTAAAGAATAATGATTTATACTCATCCGCTCCACGACGACTGCCGGAGCAAACGTACAATAATTGGACAAGCATGACAGATGCCAAGTCTCAAAAAATTGGGAAGCAAGACTTTGCTGTCTGCCAGAACTTATCCAAATAAAGCGTAAAAGTATCCAAGTAAGCCCTTCCACCCCATGTTCTGAGCCCCAAACACGAAATCCATCAAGAACACAACAAGGGCGAAAATAAGAGCTGCAACGGCAACAACAACTGCACTACTCTGCAACTCTTTGAACGATGGCCACGACACCTTGTGCACCAATTCGTCGTAGCTCTCTTTTACATAATTACCTATCTTGGCCATTTGATATCAATTTTTGGCAGGGGCAGAGAGAATCGAACTCCCAACATCGGTTTTGGAGACCGGCATTATACCATTTAACTATGCCCCTAGGTAAGGCGCGATTATATATCGCGCCTTTATTTTCGGATTGTTCCTTATTCAATAATCTTGGTAACCTGACCAGAACCAACAGTGCGGCCGCCCTCACGGATAGCAAAGTTCAAGTTCTCGTTCAAAGCGATATCAGAGATAAGGTTGACATGGATAGTCAAGTTATCGCCAGGCATAACCATCTCGCGACCATCGGGAAGAGTAATCTCACCGGTAACATCGGTCGTACGGAAATAGAACTGCGGACGATACTTGTTGTGGAAAGGCGTGTGGCGTCCACCTTCTTCCTTCTTCAAGATATAAACGGCAGCCTCGAACTCGTGATGGGGATGAACTGAACCAGGAGCAGCGATAACCATACCACGACGGATCTCGTCCTTGTCAATACCACGGAGCAACAGACCAACATTGTCACCAGCCTCACCTTCATCTAGGATTTTGCGGAACATCTCAACACCAGTGACTGTGCTCTTCAACTTCTCAGCACCCATTCCGATGATGTCAACGGGGTCACCCGTGTGAATCACACCAGTTTCAATACGACCGGTACCTACAGTACCACGGCCAGTGATAGAGAAGACGTCCTCAATAGGCATCAAGAAAGGCTTGTCAACAGCACGCGGAGGCAGAGGAATCCAATTGTCAACAGCATCCATTAGATCCTCTACATTCTTAATACCAGAAGGCTCACCATTCAAAGCGGCAAGAGCGGAACCACGGATAACGGGGATGTTGTCACCGTCATAGTCGTAAGAGCTCAAAAGCTCACGGATTTCCATCTCAACGAGGTCTAGCAGTTCGGGATCGTCAACAAGATCGCACTTATTCATGAAAACAACCAACTGAGGAACGCCAACCTGACGGGCAAGCAGAATATGCTCACGGGTCTGGGGCATAGGACCATCGGTAGCGGCAACGACCAAAATAGCACCGTCCATCTGAGCAGCACCAGTGACCATATTCTTGACATAGTCAGCATGACCTGGGCAGTCAACGTGAGCATAGTGACGAGTAGCAGTCTGATACTCGACGTGAGCGGTGTTAATGGTGATACCACGCTCTTTCTCTTCGGGAGCGGAGTCAATGGAATCAAAGGACTTAACCTCGGAGAGACCCTTCTCAGCCAATACCTTGGTGATAGCAGCGGTCAGAGTGGTTTTGCCGTGGTCAACGTGGCCGATTGTACCGATGTTGACGTGCGGTTTTGAACGATCAAATTTTTCTTTTGCCATGTTTAATACGTATTAAATGTTAACAATACTCTTTCACATCTAACGAGGGCGAAAAAATGCTCTCGTCCTCGTGCGGTTTTTTGCATTTCTGCATAAAAAAAGAGCTACAGACCGGATTTGAACCGGTGACCTCATCCTTACCAAGGATGCGCTCTACCAGCTGAGCTACTGCAGCTTTTTTACCCTGAACCGAAGTGCAGGCGTTACTCTTGCCTGTCTCCGCCAAGTTTCGAGCGGAAGACGGGGCTCGAACCCGCCACCTATAGCTTGGAAGGCTATCGCTCTACCAAATGAGCTACTTCCGCTTCTTTTTGGGTTCGTGGGGAAGAGTGGACTCGAACCACTGAACTCCGAAGAGGACAGATTTACAGTCTGTTGCAATTGCCACTATGCGACTTCCCCATGTTTCTTACCAAATCCTCAGACGGTGAAGAATCCGAGCCGATGAAGGGACTCGAACCCCCGACAGGCTGATTACAAATCAGCTACTCTACCAACTGAGTTACATCGGCTTTTACAGCTTGTCAAACAACTCTCGTTCTCTCGATTTGAGGTTGCAAAGATATTACTTTTTTCGCAACAGACCAAATATTTTTTTCGTTTTCCTTTGAAATTTTATTCAACATATTGAAAATCAACCTATCAAAAAAAAGATTTTTTTACTCATCTATCTAACAAACACTTTGCAAAAAACCAAAATGCCTCTTAAAAAAACCATTTTGACTAATTGAACAGCGAAATAATGAGTAGAATCTTTCAACATGCTGTTTATCAGATATATGCACAATAAGTTAACGAGACGTGACTTTCCCAAAATGTTATATCACTCACTTAACCAACACTTTATATATGTATGTGTTTGGATACAATTACCCAACAGGGTATAATCCCCCGAAAATTTAGACTGGCCGCATTGGAACTCAAAAAAATGTATCTTTGCAGCAAAAACAGGACTAAACATGGTTTGGATGAGCAAGTTTACGTCAGCCTTTAAGTCAAAAGGAGCCATAGAGACTGCCAAGGAGAAAGAGACTATCGCCGAACAGCCAAACGATTTGAATTGACACAAAAGATAGTGGAATGGAAGTCGAAATTTCTAGCTGAGCTCAGCCCAAGCATTTGAAAAGCCGGCCGATAGTAAAAAGGAACTATTGAAACTCAAGATGGACAACGAGAACTCCTAAAGGAAATGGGGCAGATGACAATAGCGTGTGATTTTTTTGCGAAATCCTGCAAGGATGCCAGACCGAAAGTGAGATAGCCGAGATGGTGAGAAGGCGCCCCGCAGGCTTAAACCCAAATAGATTTGCAAGTTGATGAAGTTTAATCGTAACACACTGCATTATAACCCCAAAGGCGAAAGCGAAGAAAATCTTCGAATCAAGGAAGAAATGGATCGATATTTAGGGACCGCCTCACTGCTAGAGTACTGTCAATGGCTAATATGCTGGCACTGAATTGGATTGCAGTTAACCCTAAACATGTGCGAAGACTGATGCAGCTAATGGGGATTAAGGCCATATACCCTCAAAAGTGTCTCTCTAAGGGCGGTAGACGCAATACGTGATGCCTTACCTATTAAGGACTTTGGAGGTAACCCAACCAAGCCAAGTATGGAGTATGAACATTCCTTATAGTTGTAGGTGGGTTCGTCTTTTTGTTTACCTTTTACTTAGGTTTCTTTTACCTTTTATTTACCTTTTGTTTAGGTTAGGTAAACAAAGAGTAAAAGAAACCTAAGTAAAAGGTAAACAAAAAGACGAAGTTACCCATACTTTGACGCCTAGGCATGGATTATCTAGCAGGACAGAGCATGCTTGCATATGCCCACATTCTTTTCGGAGTGTCAAAGGACATTGTGCTTTTACCAAAGTGTTCACCATAATTCGCCTTACGCCTATGTGCTACATGCATTTTGTCGCATTCATGGAAAATCTTGACAAAAACGTGGGACGAGAGCACCGACAATGAGATGCGCAAAGCACCACCTAAACCAACACTTGCGATAAGGGGGGGGGAGCTTACTTTCCAGAAAAGAACGCCCGAAGTACAATTTTATTGGGCTTCGCGCATGCGTGGCATGTCTTTTTGAGTTTTATCGGACAACAATAAATAATCGGACAGCAATAAATAGCTGAATATCCTATAATTACAGAAGCATCAACTTCAATTTTTTCTTTGGGATGTGATTTTTTGTTTCATTGTGCGTTTAATAGGGGCAAAGTATTCAAGACGGATAGACAATGAACCCAAAACATCCATTTCTGAACCTCATAGACCAGCACAGCCGTGCCATTGACAAATTATGTCGGTCGTTTGCCAAAGGCAATGAGATGGATTTCGAGGATCTCAGACAGGAGGCTATCGTCAATTTGTGGATAAGTTGGCAAAATTATCGGCCGACATATAAACCAATCACTTGGGTGTGGCGCATTGTGCTGAATACTGGTATCAGTTGGCAACGCAGAAATAACCAACATCAAAATTGTCAATTTGTTTCGTATTCAGACTATACAGCGGCAGCGCCCGACACTAGCCAGCTGCAGGCGTTGACAGAAATAATAGCTTTGTTGCCAGAAAAGGACCAACAATTAATAAGACTATACCTCGATGGCTGGAAACAAAGCGAGATAGCCCAAATGTTATCAACAACCGAAACGAATATACAAACGCGAATACACAGAATAAAGAAACAGATAAATAATCTTTCAAATGAATAACTACGAGGACATTATTGAGCAGATACACCGTTTGAGTATGCAAAAACGGGAATTGGAATCGAGCACCGCACCTACCAAAACACATCTTGCTTGGCCAAGGATTGCAATTGCGGCATCCATTTCCGCCATAGTGTGCCTATCATTAGTTGCCTATCTTGGGAACCAGCACAAATCATTGGACACGACAAAAGTAGTGGCGTCCAACAAATCTAGCCACATAGATGAGATGACCATAGAATTACAAACTTGCCAACAGATTTCGGATTCGGACAGTACGTCCAACGGTGGAGGGCTGTCGGTTGTATGCCCCAGTAAATGTGATGTTAATGAAGTTTTGCAAAGATTTGAACAAACACTGATGTCCCTCAATTAATATTAATACATAATTGATTGTATGAAACGTCTTCTTGTTATCGTTATGCTGTTTTTTGGCACGATTACAGCATTTAGCCAAAGTGCTTTGTACGAACATTACAAAAATCGCGCTGGTCTACAGGTATCTACCATCAAGAACTATGATATTGGTGGCCAGACCAAAGTTACCGTCACCATGTTGGAGGCTGCCGACACTGCTACGTACAATGAGTTAAAGAAGGAATTCAAGAGAATGAAACCTCTAAATACGAAAGAGCACGAGGGTAGAGCAGATGGATTGCCATTCAATGTTGGGAAGATAAGTTCTTTAAAGATGGATGTCATGGTAAAGGACAAGACCTCGGATACAGTAACCGCCCTAAGTCCTTACCGCAAGGTGGATATTCAGAGTGCAGCCCCTCTGCGAGGGGACAAAGGTGAATACCTTATCTGCGGATCCAACAAAACATTAACCATCTTGGTCTTTCACTGCCCCAATCATAATGTTTATCGCCGGGCCATGAAATTTGTTCTTCTACACTCCATTGAGAAATAGCGCATGTTACCTGTCAGGTTTCGACATATTATTAACCATAAAATCACAAATTACCATGAAAACATCAAGCAGAAAATCAAGTCTAAAGGTGCTCTTTGGCATCTTTGTGTTCCTTATGGCGTTTGCCATTGCATCTTGCCAGAAAGACGAAGCATCCACCCAAACAGAATCGCCTAACATTACCACTGACGTTCAAAGTATTAATACGCTCAAGTCGGCAGACTGCGATACCATCAAGTTCAGTGGGAAGTACGATGGGATCAGATACAACAACTTTGTTATTGTCATCGATCGGACCAACTGCACATTCTATATTGAAGGAGACGTAGTTATAGATGGGGTAACCTACCACATAAGCGGTTTTGGTGAAATCAAGACTAGAAGTTTCAACGGTACCGTCACCGACTCGGATGGAAACAATGTTCCGCTGACTGACTATTGGAAGAACGTTGTATTCAAAGCCATTGACCTTACCGGATTTGTAGAACAACAGATAATGAACAGCGTAGAATCCTTGTAGTACACTGTTTTGATAGGTAACGTGTAAATGCTGGGCAGGGACTTCCGCAAGGAACGTCCCTGTTCGGGTGTGCAGATGCTTCGTGGTAGGGGCAAGGGGAAATTAGGAACACGCAAAGCTTACTTTCAAGGCTGAAGTTGTGTGTAGCTTTGAAGCAGAAAAAAATTCCAACCGTCATTGACCATAAACGCCAAATCTTTCTCAAGAATCCGGCTGTTTTAAAAAAAAAGTGTATTTTTGCACCTTGAAAAGTGGTAGATACAGTGCCTATGGCTTCATGTTTTATACGCCATAATTTGTTGATAATTAATAACACAAAAAATTTATACAATGGAAATCATCAGTAAAAGGGTGCTGACCATGTCCGAGAGCGAAACACTCGCCATGACAGCCAAAGCCCGCGAGCTCAAAGCCCAAGGCAAAGATGTAATCAGTCTTTCTATCGGTGAACCCGACTTCAACACCCCCGATGTGGTGAAGGAAGCCGCCAAACAGGCCATTGACGATAACTTTACCCATTATCCTCCCGTTCCTGGCTACGCCGATACCCGCGAAGCCATTAGCAAGAAATTCAAGCGCGATAACAACCTTGACTATACTCCCGAGCAAATTGTGGTCTCCACTGGAGGAAAGCAAGCTCTTTATCAAGTTGTTCAGGTATTAGTTAACCCCGGTGATGAGGTTATCATACCTACCCCCTATTGGGTCTCCTACAAAGAATTCGTCCACTTAGCCGAGGGTGTTGTCGTTCCTTTGAAGACCAAAATCGAGAATAAATTCAAGATGACCCCAGAACAACTTGAGGCTTCCATTACCCCTAAAACCAAGCTCGTTATCTTCTCTAGCCCCAGCAATCCTACTGGTATGCTCTACTCCAAAGAGGAGCTTAAAGGTATTGCTCAAGTCATTGCCCGTCATGAAAACGTCTTCGTGGTCTGTGATGAAATCTACGAGCACATCAATTATGTGGGGAAACACGAAAGCATTGCCCAGTTCCCCGAGATTTACGACCGTGTGGTCACCGTCAATGGTCTAGCTAAGGGTTTTGCCATGACTGGTTGGCGTGTAGGTTATATTGGAGCTCCTCTAGCCATTGCCAAGGCTTGCAATAAATTGCAGGGCCAAGTTACTAGTGCCACCTGTTCTATTGCCTTGAAAGCATGCGTCCGCGCCATGCAGATGGACCCTGCCCACAGCGAAGATATCATCAATATGCGCGAGACCTTCCGCAAACGTCGCGACATGGTCTATCAGCTTCTGAGCGAGATTCCCGGCGTCAAAGTTGCTATGCCCGAGGGCGCTTTCTACTTCTTCCCTGACGTCAGTTCCTATTATGGCAAGAGTTTTAACGGCAAAAAGATTGAGAACTCCACCGACATGGCCTTCTATATTCTCAACGAAGCCAACGTCGCCACAGTGATGGGTTCCGCCTTCGGTGACGACACTTGTATCCGTTTGAGCTATGCCACTAGCGAAGAATTGCTCCGCGAAGCACTCCGCCGTATCAAAGAAGCTTTGGCTAACTTGAAATAAAACAAGCCTCAACCCTATCAAAGAAAGAGAACTCCCCACATTGCAACGGCAGTGTGGGGAGTTCTTACTTCAAATCCGTGAAGCCTTACCGTTTCCTACAATCGAAAAGGTTTTCTATCCATCGGATACAAGTCGTCACACACTCTCGGAGGTATCGTTCCCCCCATCAGAATCCCCATCCACTGTAGTTTTGGCATTGAAAGCACCCAGATTCTTCATTAAGAAGAAGTAGTAGACGATAAATAACACGGCAATCATAATATCGCCTATTCCCATATAGGACCGGTCGAGAAACATCAACGGCAGCAACATCAGCAATAATTTGGAAAGAGCATAGGCATGAAAACCGTTCTTGCGCAGTTTCCACATCAGAACTAGACCTATAGCAGAGGTGAGGTCCAAAATGGCACGCAACAGATTATACCATTGCGGGATGGCCATCTCCTGTTCCATTCTTATATTGAAAATATCACCATATTCCGAGGGATAACTAGCATAGAATTCGCTAATCTCAGGGAATACACCAACAACTCCCATCACCTCCCAAATAAATTGAGAGCCGGTAATGACAAAACTAACAATCAACAGCACATGCAATAGGCGCAAGCTATGCCGATACCTTTCTTTATCGAGTTCCATCTCTTAGGGTTGATCCTTATCTACCTTAATACTGTTGCCATCTGTTTCTGCAACTTTTGAGCCTCTTCGGCAGCACGCTCCGCAAAATCAAGTCCATTGGACGCGTAGATGATGCCACGGGAAGAATTGACTAGTAGCCCGCATTCTTTTGTCAGGCCATATTTGCATACCTCTTCCAAGCTACCCCCTTGAGCGCCTACGCCCGGAACCAACAGGAAACTGTTGGGAGCAATGGCACGAACCTGCGTCAGCATGTCGGCTTTGGTTGCACCAACCACATACATCATATTGTCGGGATTGCCCCATTGCTGCGAGGTTTCTAACACCTGTTGGAAGAGTTTTTTATTTCCATCCACATTCAAAAACTGGAAGTCGAATGCACCTTTATTGCTCGTCAAAGCCAACAAAATCACCCATTTGCCGTCATATACGGTGAATGGCTGAACCGAGTCGACACCCATATAGGGGGCAATGGTCAGCGCATCGAAATTAAAATCACCTTCAGGATCAAGAAAAGCCTTGGCATACTGTTGCGAAGTATTGCCAATGTCGCCACGTTTGGCATCCGCAATAGTGAACACAGGCTTACCTAAGCCATGCAGATATTCCATCGTTTTCTTCAATTGCACCAAACCTTCAATGCCCATAGCTTCATAAAAAGCCAAATTGGGTTTGTAGGCGACACAATAGCTGATAGTAGCATCGATAATGGCTTTATTGAATTGGAAAACACCATCTTTGGCATCACGCAAACGCTCTGGCATTTTCTTCCTGTCAACATCCAGGCCTACACATAGAAACGAGCGGCGGACATAAATAAGGTCGATTAATTCTTTACGGGTCATTGTTTAATTGTTTACAATCTATTTTATTTGACACTTTCTTGATTTCTTTTTTAGAAACTCCCACTTACACAGTCACCTGGTGGAATTTCTCGGTCAGCTGCTGTGAGGTGATATGCTCCAAACGGTCATCGCTTACCAATTTACCATGATTGATGATGATGGCACGCGTACACATAGCTTCCACCTCCTGCATGATGTGAGTAGAAAGCAATATCACTTTCTTCTTACCAGCATTTTTAATAACGTTGCGAATTTCTTCTAGCTGATTTGGGTCAAGTCCAGTAGTAGGTTCATCCAAAATCAGCACCTTGGGGTCATGAATCAGGGCCTGCGCCAAACCAACACGTTGGCGGTATCCCTTCGACAATTGTCCAATGCGCTTATTGCTCTCGGGTGTTAGACCAACTAGATTTATCATCTCCTCCACTCGGTCTTTGCGGTTTTTTAATCCATAAATCCCAGCCAAAAAAAACAAAAATTCGCGCACATACATATCCAAATACAAGGGATTGTGCTCTGGTAGATATCCTATTTCTTTGCGCACTGCCAACGGGTCATCGTAGATGCTATGACCACAAATGGCGGCTTCACCTTCCGTTGGGGGAATGTAGCAAGTCAGTATTTTCATCAATGTCGATTTGCCGGCACCATTGGGGCCCAACAACCCCACTACCTCTCCATCTTTCACGTTGAAACTCACGTCATCGACAGCCTTTTGCCCGTCATAAACCTTGGTTATGTTTTTTATTTCTATCATCACTACAGCAAGCAATAGTACATTCTTTCTAATATTCTAACATTCTAATTCTAACGCAAACCCCGCGTCTTTTATTGTTCCAAAAGTTCTTTTGCTTCTTGGAGCGAGATGCGGCTACCATTGTTGAATGCCACAACAAAAGCATCCTTAAAGCCTACCTCGCGTACTTCTTTCTGCCGTTTCACAGCATCTTTCACATTTTTAAAATTGCCCGTAGTGTAGCGATAAACACCTTTCTGCAAGTAGAATTCATAATCCTCAATTCCCCTGAACTCGCGCGAACCTTTCTGCAACTCTTTGTTGCTGCTAAGGAATTGTACGCGATATTCCACTCCCGAAACCTTAGGAGTTTCCGTAACGGGGTTTCCCCCATCTGTTGCGATTGTTACCTTAGGGGAAGACTCTGCAGCAACAGGTTCCTTCGCTTTCGGCTCAGCAATAGCCAATGGAGGGTCAACATTGGTCTTGGCTGTGGATGTTATCATTGTCGATGGTATCGTAGCTACTGTATCCGCAATATTCTGTGTATCGGTAACTTCACTATCGTTTCCGGGTTCCTCAACAACAATCGGTCTTTCTGTCACAGACTTAGCCGTAGCAACGTATTTATCGGTCTTGCTCTTATAACCTTTCAAGTCTATTTTCAGATTGGTAGGTACTTTAGTCCCCTCTACGGCACTCTTATAGTTGAGAAAAGCCTCAAAAATGCTCACCACGATGGTAGCCTGTCCTTCGTCGGAAATCATATATTGCTCCTCTTCGGGATTGCTGATAAAACCCACCTCGGTCAGTACGGCAGGCATGGCAGTCTTGTATAAGACAAAGATCTCGGCCTGCTTCACTCCGCGGTTGATGGTTTTGATGTTTGACTTGTACCGATCCTGTATCATACCGGCAAAGTCCAGACTCTTGTCTAAATAGGCGTTCTGGTACATGGCAAACATCACATAGCTTTCCGGTGAGTTGGGGTCGAAACCTTGGTAGTCGCTATTGTCCTTATAACCCTCTTCCAACAAAATATCAGCATTTTCTTTTTTGGCCACCTCCATATTGGCTTTGCCTTGCGAAAGACCCATTACGTAAGTTTCCACTCCCGTAGGAGTCGAGTTCGTCCACGAGTTGCAATGAATGGAGAGGAACAGGTCGGCCTTGGATTTGTTGGCCAGCCGTGCACGTTCCGCCAAAGCCACATCCACATCGGAGGTACGGGTGTAGATAATCTTCACATCTGGGCAGTTCTCCTCAATTAGTTTGCCTAATTTCAGCGCCATTTGCAGGGTAAGCATTTTTTCCTTGCTTTTTTTGCCTATGGCACCAGGTTTGTTGCCACCATGACCGGCATCAATGACGATTGTTTTCACTTGTCCGGCGGATTTTTTCTGACAAAAAACCGCACCGTTTATACAAACCAGCACAATAAAAAAGGCCAATAAGCGTTTCATTTTCAATTGTGTATTTTTTATTTTCAAAAATGCGCAAAAAGTTGTTATCTTTGCAATTCCAAGCTGCAAAGGTACGAGGAAATTCGGAAAGTGAGAGCATTTATGCGGAAAGTTTTGAACATCTGTTTGTTAGTCTACATTTTAGGACTAGCAAACCTTGTTTTTGCCCAAGCTGATTCCTCACTTATTTCCAAGAAAAATTCCTTTCCCCACACTGTTTTGGATACTGTATCCGCTGATTCTTCTGCTCTCCAATCTGGTTCCGATGTGTTTTTTTTAAACAGTGGTGAAACGACCGACCCCTTGTACCCAACTGCCGACTCCTTGACTGCCGCCGCGCCTACTGTACCCGACTCCCTTAGGCTCATTCCGCTATCCAAAGATGCCATCACCACCACCGTCCACTACAAGGCAACCGACTCCATCTCTTTTGATATCAACAAACGCAAGGCGCAACTCTACACCAATGGCCAAATTGAATATGGGTCGATGGAACTGAAGGCAGATGATATCCGCATCGACTTCAATACCCAAATGCTCACTGCCTTTCCCTCATTGGACTCTGCGGGGAAGCCCTCAGGTACACCCTACTTCAAAGAGAGCGATGCCGAGTATATGGCTGATTCAATTGTTTTTAACTATGTTACCAAGAAGGGCATCATCACTGGTGTTATCACCAAACAGGGCGATGGGTTCCTTCACGGTTCCCGCGTCAAGAAAGTAACCGATTCCATTATGTACCTCAATGGCGGCCAATATACCACCTGCAATTATAGTCATCCCCACTTCGCCATAAACTTCGGCCATTCGAAGCTTATCACAGGAGACAAAATTTTTACCGGCCCCGCCTATGTCACCATTGAGGACGTTCCAGCCCCGCTGATTATTCCATTTGCCTTCTTCCCCATGAAACATGATGTCACCTCAGGCATCCTCATGCCCAGTTATGGCTGGATGGACAATCGAGGATACTATCTAAAAGATGGCGGCTATTATTGGAGCATAAACGATTATGTCGACCTTTCCCTCACAGGTGAACTCTATACAAACCTCAGCTGGGCTGCCGAAGCCAAAAGCAACTATTGCGTAAGGTACAAGTACAAGGGCAACTTTGATATCCGCTATGGCATTACCAAGGAGGGCATTTCCGGAGACAGTGCTACATTCTCCAAATTCAGCGATTTCAAGGTAGTATGGCAACACGAACAAGACGCCAAAGCCAACCCCCGTAGCCGATTTTCTGCCAACGTCAATCTCCAAAGCCGTAACTACAACCGAAATACTACCAACAGCAACGACTACTTCAATAGCACCACCACTTCTAGTGTCTCCTATTCAGCCTCTTTGGGCAGCAGTTTCAGCCTTGCCGCCTCACTCAACGAGTCTTACAATGTCCAAACGGGTGTCATGAACCTCAAACTCCCTTCGGTTTCCCTCAACTCCACAACCTTCTATCCCCTCCGCCGAAAGAACACATCTGGTAACCTCCGATGGTACGAAAATCTTTCACTTTCCTACTCACTTTCCGCCGAAAACAATATCAGTGCGCAGGATTCCGACCTTTTTAAACTTACCACACTCAACAAGATGCAATACGGCATCCAACATTCTATCCCGCTCAGCCTCTCCATCAAGGTGCTCAAATTTTTCAATTGGACCAACTCCGCCTCCTATCACGAACGTTGGCATTGGTCCACAATCCGCAAGAGTTGGAACTCCGAGACAGAGTCTGTAACGATTGACACTGTGCGCGGATTTCGCTCCAATCGCGATATCAGCATCTCATCTTCCTTAACCACTCGCATCTACGGCATGTTCAACTTCAAGTACGGACCAGTCAAAGCCATCCGCCATGTCATCAATCCATCTGTTTCTTTCAATTTCCGTCCCGATTTTGGTGATGCCCGTTTGGGGTGGTGGAAGTCCTATACCGACAACACCGGATATGTTACCCGCTACTCTATCTTTGAGCGTAGCCTCTACGGTGGCCCTTCCGATGGCCGTTCCGGTGCCATAAGTTTCAGCATTGGTAACAACCTCGAAATGAAGGTAGCCAACCCTAAAGACACCGTCACTGGGGTCAAAAAAGTCACCCTCCTTGAGAGCTTCAACCTAAGTACAAGTTATGACCTAGCCAAGGATTCCCTCCGTTGGTCTGATTTCTCGATAACGGGGCGCACCACGCTTTTCAAAAATCTTGTTCTCAACTATTCCGGATCATTCAGCCCCTACTATATCGACAGCGCCGGACGCAAGCACAACCAATTTGTTTGGGAAGTGCAGGATAAAATTCTCCAGCGCAACAACTCTACCGTTAGCGCCCAATTCTCCTGGAGCCTCAACAACAGCACATTCAGCGCCAACAACGAAACCAAACCCGGTTCCAAACCAAAAGGCGAACAGATTGTTGCACCCATCATGCAGTCGCCCTATAACTATAACCCAGCCCTTCTGATGGGCACCTACGCCGATTTCTCCATGCCGTGGAATCTCTCTCTCAACTATACCCTAAGTTATGTCAGCACTTTTGTAGCCGCCCAATACAATTTCGACAACAATGTTATCCAAACACTCAGCCTCTCAGGCAACATCAATATCACTCCCCAATGGAGGGTAGCCGTTTCTACGGGCTACGACTTCGTCAACAAGGGTATGTCTTATACCTCCATTGACATCTACCGCGATCTTCACTGTTGGGAGATGCGCTTCAATTGGGTGCCTTTTGGCTACTACAAAAGTTGGAACTTCCAAATCAACATCAAGGCTAGCAGTCTAAAGGATGTCAAATACACCAAACAACAATCCTACCAATCCAATCAAGGGTACTACTCATATTGAAATTGAAAGGCTTCCTTCCTGCAACAGTAAATCGACAAACCCCATTGATGCAGACCTGTAGCAATCATCCCTTACGAACTATCAGAGACCCACAAATTATCAGAGATGACGAACAAACTCTACTATACCATCGGGGAAGTCGCCCAAATGTTGGATGTAAACCCTTCGCTACTCCGTTTTTGGGAGACCGAATTCTCTCAAATCAAGCCCAGCAAAAACAAGAGGGGGGTCCGATTCTATACTACCGCTGACATTGAATTGCTCAAACGTATTTATCACCTCACTCGCGACTGCGGATATACTCTTGACGGAGTCCGCGACCAGCTCCGTGCCAACACCGCACTCGATGAAAAGATGCAACTCGTCGAAACTCTCACCGAAACCAAAGAGTTCCTTCTCTCGCTCAAAGAACAACTCTAGCCATCCCTTCTCCCCACAAAACAAACATACCTTTCACTCACCTCTACCCCACAAAACCTAAGAATATGGCCTCTTAAAAGAAACCTCTGGAAAGTTCACCCATCATCCCCTCTACATCAACCGTCTATTCGCTTCCCAACACTTCCCTCATTTCCGCATCGTTTCTATATGTCATTTGGCGGAAGAGGTTGCTGTCGTCTTTCTGACGAGTAATGCGCACCTGGTCAGCTACAAAACGACGCAACGTATCGTATTGTTGCAAATATTTCTGCCACTGTTCATCAGTCAACTCTCCAACTCTACAGAGACTACAAAGAATCTGATAAGCATGCTTGCGGCAGAGTTCAGGGTACTGCTCCCACCATTGGTTGTACCGAGTGTGAATCTCGTCCCATGACGTTACCTTACCTTGTTCTATCTCGCTAATCAACAAGTCCAATTCCTGTTGCGGAACCAATTGTCCCCCAAGGTTCACCCATTCCCTCTCACGATTACCTACACCCAAATCAGCATCAGGTTTGGTGGCTTGCGAACAATCACTTACCAAAGTGCTCATGGCATAGTAGACCAACATCTCTTCATAGGCCTTGTAGCCTTGAGCCCACTTTAGCACCACGGTCTTGCGCTTGCCCTTTTCTAGCCCATAACCAAGTACCTCTATTCTGTTCCCTTTTCCATCCGTGGGTATATCGCCATCGGTACAGTGATAGGCTTGTTCTACCCAGTATTTCAACAGCATCCGAGCATTCACTATCTCCTCTGCTGTATCGGGTGCATAAGGGGAAAAAACTATATGTTGAATCTTTTTCTTGCGTTTGTCGCGTTTGGCAAACTTGGTAATGTTGCGGTTGAGGGCATACATGTTGTACATCCACCAATAAGCCGGCATCACTTCCAAACGTCCCTTAGCCTCATTATTGTTCACTAGTGCAAATGGCAACGTGATGCTCAACTCTGCAGGATAGTCACCCTTGGCCAGCAAGGTGTAGGAGGCAAAACTCGATGAGTGCTTGAGGCTAGTGCAGAGCCCCGGCCAAAAGCCCCGGCCTGCCACTAACTCGTTGTCGGCAGTACGGCCGTTGTGGTTCGACCCTACCGTGCAACCCGCAGCCAAGTTGCTCTGTCCCATCACTAAAGCTGCTATCAGAAACGAATTGTTGTGGTGTTGTTCGTGGGCGGGAAAAATCATGCTGTTCCCTACCTCGCACCGGGCGATGGTGGAATTGTCGCCTATCACTGAATCGTTGATTCTGACCCCGAACTCCAGATTCACATTTTCCCCCAGCATAAATCGTACGGCTATGCAACCGTATTCGCAACGGCAACCATAGCCGACCACACCGTCACTTAACACCACACAGCCTTCGATGCGAGTGGGAGAATCTGCATCGGAAAGTACTGCAACATTGTGTAACGTATGGGTATTCTTAATGACGCAGCGCTCTCCAACCCATCCATAACCTCCTTCGGGGGTAGCTAGCCGTTGCCGGGTCATTTTCTCTAGCTGTGCAACCATTTTGACATGGTCGCGATATTTGGCCCACAGGTAAGCATCGCTCAACGTCATGCCATTAAACGGCAGGATGCGCCGCCCCCCGTTCTCGTTCATTGGCTCCAACCAGGCATAGTCGTTATCCATACTGGGTTTTGAGGCAGTCATCTCATCAATATTGAACATCAAACAGTCATTGCCTATTGTGTAGCCACTAAGCATCCGTACATTGTGCAGAGCACAATGGCTTCCAATAGTAACATCTGCCAACATGCAGTTGTAAATGCCCTCTGATAGTCGGAGGTCACCATCCTGCACGTAGCCAGATTGGAAAGTACCCAAGCGCAACTCTCCCATCAAAACATTGTTCCTCACCAAGGACAGGTCTGTCCCATCGCTTAGCCGGACTTTAGACCAATTCTCAGCACGGTTACCGTTAAGTTTCATTAAATCAATTTCCTGATTCGTCAGCGTTCTATAGATATTCTCACTCATGACTGCAAAACTTTATCTTTCCACCAACCCTTAAAAGCCTAATCCACATCTTGAAACAAGTTCTTTCAAGTATTTTTTATGCATAGAGCCCATCCCGACCCATATCCCCTAATGCACCATGGCCAAAAGTCGTCCTTTCGTCTAGCACAAGAGGTATTATTGCTCTTTTTACCATTCTAGACGAACCCTATCCAACACTATTCCAAGGCAGGTTATTTGCATACACCGAAATATTTCGCATTGCAAAGGTACGCATTTTATTTGAAACGGCGCCAACAGTGTCTTGACAAAATTCGCACAGAGGCATATATTAGCTAGTTACGAATGGCTTTCCGATACCGTATGATTTTTTGAGGTGCACTAAGTAATCTGCGACCCAGCAACCCAAAGTGTGAATATCGGCTGAAGTATCCATGCACAGAAAGCAGCATTCGATCTGCCCCCTTGGACGTTGTTTTAGCACGGCTCAAATGAAACATCTTTTGCAAACATTGTTTCCTGTCTCAGATACCGTACTAAAGTAGCATGCGATAAATCGAAGGAAACAGATGAGGAAGGGGTAAGATAGTGGTGGCGTGTAGGTAAGTTCGTTTTTTAGTTTACATTTTACTTAGGTTTCTTTTACCTTTTATTTACATTTTGTTTAGGTAAGGTAAACGAAGAGTAAATGAAGGGTAAATGAAAAGTAAACAAAAAGACGACTCCACATGTGCCTTACATGCCCCCCACCCAATCGGCCAAAAACAAGTTATGGGTCGGCTTTAGGGCGGTGGCAGAAACCTTTCTATGGACCATATTGTACCTTTGCAGTACTTTCGTACAAACACGACACTTCCTCACGCAGATTTTTTCAAATGCCCCGGAAAAGGCTGGTCAAAAATCGGTACTGCGTCAACAAATTTGGTCTGTCAGATTCTTCAAATACCTTTACCAAAGGAACGCCACTCATTATTGGTTGCATGCCAAGAGATACAGAACCAATGTATTGCTGCAGATTTGCAAAATTGTCAACAAAATGGTGTATAAATATTTGCCATATGGGAAACATTTTGTATCTTTGCATCGTCAAAATCGCGACCTCAGCACACACGTTGACGGGTTCTACCCGTGGTATGTACGGGTAGACGAATTGGCAAGGCTCACATAAAGCAAACATTTGTAGCACAAATAAATATTGTATACTATGGCAAAAGAAATGACAGATGCCGAAGCTCAGAGGCTCGAAAAACTAAAAATTCTACAAACCACACTCGACAAGATTGAGAAAAACTATGGAAAAGGTTCGGTAATGAAGTTGGGCGAGCAGTCGGCCATCAAGGTGGACGTGATTTCCTCCGGCAGCATCAACCTCGACAACGCCCTTGGTGTGGGAGGTTATCCCCGCGGACGCATCATTGAGATTTTTGGACCCGAATCTTCGGGTAAGACCACCTTGGCCATCCATGCTATTGCCGAATGCCAAAAGAATGGAGGCATTGCTGCTTTTATCGATGCCGAACATGCTTTTGACAGTTTCTATGCCAAGAAACTGGGTGTGGATATTGACAATCTGTTAGTTTCGCAGCCAGACAACGGTGAACAAGCCCTCGAGATTGCCGACAACCTGATCCGTTCCGGTGCTATTGACATCATCGTGGTCGACTCCGTGGCCGCCTTGACTCCCAAGGCTGAAATAGACGGTGAAATGGGTGACTCAAAAGTAGGTCTGCAGGCCCGCTTGATGAGCCAGGCCATGCGCAAACTCACCTCCACCATCAGCAAGACCAATTGTTGCTGTATCTTCATCAATCAGCTCCGCGAGAAAATCGGTGTACTTTTTGGCAATCCCGAAACCACTACGGGCGGCAATGCACTGAAGTTCTATGCTTCGGTCCGCATTGATATCCGCCGTATCCAAGCCATCAAAGATGGCGACCAAAATGTGGGTAACCGAGTGAAAGTGAAAGTGGTAAAGAACAAAGTAGCCCCACCTTTTCGCGTTTGTGAGTTCGACCTGATGTTTGGTGAGGGCATATCCAAGGTTGGTGAGATTGTAGACCTTGGCGTGGAATTTGACATCCTCAAAAAAAGTGGGTCCTGGTTTGGGTATGGCGACTCGAAACTAGCACAGGGACGCGAAGCGCTGAAGCAGCTACTACGCGACAATCCGGAACTTTGCGAAGAACTTGAAAACAAGATTCGCGAGGCGATGAAAGAAAAGAATAGCCTAGAATGACCCCTCATGCAAATGCTCAGTTACAGAAAAGAACGAAAAGTTAGTTTGCACACTTGTACTGCATAGATAAATAGTTCGCATGAAAAGATTATTCACCACTCTAACCCTTTTGTTGCTAGCTGCAACAGGGTGGGCACAGAACGACTCCACTATTACCTCCGGCATAGCTCAGGACGACACGTCTGCTTATTGGGAAACTGCCTATAGCGCCCCCAACCGCAACCCAATATACTATTTCGGGAGTCCCTTTGCCAACCATTTTGTAGAGGTTGATTTTCTCATCAACCGCAACGACTTGGGGATTGGAGCCACATACGCTTACTTGCCCGAGGTGTGGGGTGGCCATATTACCGGCATTGTCGAATTTGCCTCCAGATGGCTGATGGTAGGTGCCGATTACCGTTTATCAAAGCCTTGGAACAAAGCCGATTGGCATCTCTATGGCAGTTTGGGCTACCGCCACGGCACTAGCAATGGTGATTTTCTCTCCGCCGTCCCCCACAGCAACCTCGTATACAGGCCTGCCTTAGGGGTAGGCATTCGCTTGAGTTGTATTCCTACACGAGGATCCTTCTGTATGGAAAGTGCCAGTTTGGGGATGCTGACCGATTTCCATACCCAATATGTCACCGTGGGAATCAGTGTTTCCTTAGCAGCTTTGTTATCTATTCTCTTTTTGGAATGTATGCGCTAAAGAGTGACTTATGTATGTAATTGACGAACAACGCGAGGAGCAGGAGATTCAAGCCAAATATGAGGAGTTGATTGCTGCTTGCCGCAACAATTATCCTATTTCGCAGGACGAGGAGGAGGAAATCTTCCGTGCATTTTCTCTAGCCAAACGTGCCCATACTGGGACCCGACGTAAATCGGGAGAGGCCTACATCTTCCATCCCTTGGCAGTTGCCATCATCGCTGTCAAGGAAGTGGGGTTGGGCCCCATTGCCGCTGTTTGTGCCTTGCTACATGATGTAGTGGAGGACACCGACATTACCCTTGACCTCATCCGAACAGTTTTTGGCGACCGTGTGGCAAGGATTGTTGATGGCGTGACCAAGATCAACGATGTGAAGATTTTGCAGCAGACCGACTCGAAGCAGGCCGAGAACTACCGCAAAATACTCCTTTCGATGTGCAACGATGCTTATGTCATCTTCCTGAAACTCTGTGACCGCCTACACAATATGCGCACTTTGGACTCGATGCCGGACACCAAGAAACTTGCCATCTCGTCCGAGACGCTCTACCTTTACATCCCTTTGGCGCATAGACTGGGACTTTACAACATCAAGACTGAGCTAGAGGAGTTGGTGATGAAATACACCAATCCCTCCAAATACAACGAGATTGCCGCACTTATTGACGCCTCGCGGGCCGAGGGTACCGCAGAAAAACTGGACGCGTGCCTCAAGACTCCCATCATCAAAATGCTTGATGACAACGGCTACAAATACACAATCAAGACTCGCATCAAATCGGTATACAGCTGCTGGAAAAAGATTGAACGAAAAGGTATAAACTTCAACCAGATCTTTGACCTCTACGCCATGCGTATCATTCTTGACGTACCCCTCTCTCAGGAAAAGGCCGAGTGCTTCAAGGTTTACTCTCTTATTACCTCAACTTTCCGCCCAGACCCCTCGCGTTTTCGGGATTGGATTACCAATCCGAAAACCAACGGCTATGAATCTCTTCAAACCACGGTGATGACCTCTATCGGTCAGTGGGTAGAGATTCAGATACGCACCCAACGAATGGATGTAATTGCCGAAAAAGGTATGGCAGCACACTTCCTCTACAAAGAGACCCACCCCGAAGAGAATATTGCCAACAGCCCCGTAGAAGTTTGGTTGCAGCAAATTCGCAGCACTTTGGAAAACACTGAAAAAAGTGCACTTGACTTGGTGGAAGAATTCAAAGAAACACTCTATACCAAGGAGATATACCTTTTCACCCCACGTGGTGAGATGCGCAAACTTCCGGTCCATTCCACAGTTCTTGATTTTGCTTTCAGTATTCACTCCGACCTTGGCCTTCATTGTATCTGCGCCAAAGTCAATGGCAAAGTGCAACCTATCAGCTACAAGCTGCGCGCAGGTGAACAAGTACAGGTGTTGACAAGCCCCAAAATATATCCCACCGATGAGTGGACCAACTACGCTACCACAGCCCGCGCCCGAGAAGCATTAAAAGACTTCTTGCGAGGTCAACGCAAAGGTTATCGCGAAGAGGGAGAGCAACGACTGAATAGCATCCTACAAAAGTTGCACTTACAAAATACCCCTGCCAATATTGGTCAAATCAAACGCTTTCTAAAGCTCAAAAGCGAGACCGACCTTTTCTTTCAATTGGCCAAAGGTACTGTAACTAAACAGGATATTGCCCACAGTTTCGGCCGCATTAATTTCAATGGCCACAACAATTATTTCATGGGTGAGTATGGTTCTATCTTCGAGAAAAACAGCACTGCCATCCGCAATAACAGCGACCAACAGTCTTTCCTGCTAGACAAAGAATACGAAAACTACAGTACCCAACCAGCATCCTGCTGCAACCCCGTTCAAGGCGACCACGTGATCGGCATCGTCTCCGATGGCAAGATTATGGTTCACCGCACCAACTGCAAGGTAGCCATGGACGAAATGGCCAACCACGAAAACCGCATTGTTCGTGCCCGTTGGCGTCCAGGTGAGCATGTCTCGCTAATGTCGGGCATTGCCTTCACCGCCATCGACCGCCAAGGCCTTCTTACCGACATTACCCAAATCGTCAGCAATCAAATGAACCTCAATATGCGCGCCGTCACCCTCGAAGCCGTTGAAGGGATTGTGCGCGGTATCATCATGCTCTATGTGCTCGACCTTGCCAACCTTACACAACTCATCAACAATCTCAAGTCCATTGAAGGTATTGAGGAGGTCCGACGCCTATGAATCAGAAAACGATTGACGCATTCGAACGGCTCAGCGACATTCTGGATATCGTTCGGGAAAAGTGCCCATGGGATCGAATGCAGACCATGGAGAGTCTGCGATACCTTACTATTGAAGAGGTTTACGAACTCAGCGAGGCCATTCTTGGAACGCTTTCTGCCAATGACGAAGACCGCAACAAAGCTGATGACGATGTTAAGAAGGAGCTTGGGGACATCTTCATGCACCTGCTTTTTTACTGTAAGATTGCCGAAGAGCAAGGGCGTTTCGACACTGCCGATGTGCTCAATGCCATCAGCACCAAATTGGTCAACCGGCATCCTTTCATATTCCACAAAGAGGAATATCACGGCGAAAGTTGGGAACAACTCAAAATGCATGAGGGCCGCAAATCGGTCCTAGAAGGAGTACCCGCCTCCCTTCCTCCACTGCTCAAGGCTATGCGCATGCAAGAAAAGGCAGCCGGTATCGGTTTTGAGATGGCAGAAGGAAAAACAGAACTAGCCCAAAATATGACAGAAGAACAGTTCGGTCAACTCCTGTTCAGCCTCATCCATTGGGCGCACCACAATGGCATCAATTCCGACTCGGCTCTGAGCAAGGCAAACCTGCATTTTCAGCAAGAAGTACATTCTTTTGAGAAAACCAGAGAAAAGTAGACTCTCTCAAAGGGATTGAGATTCCTCCTCTACTTCAGATTTTACTTTCTCCTTGATTCTCAACCACCGTTTCCAAGTATGCAAATCGAAAAGACTAGAATCCGTGGTAGCTTGCCATGTCAGCAATGCACCGATTGGGATAAATACAAAGGTTGAGACCCACATGCCGACGGAACCCATGGCACCCTCACGCACCGATTTCTCACAAATCATGCCAATAACATAATACATCACAAAGAAAACCACCGAAGCCACCAAGGGCATTCCCAGACCGCCCTTGCGCACAATAGACCCAAAAGGAGCACCTATAAGGAAAAGGAGCAAACATGCTACCGAAAGGGTGAATTTACGCATCAACTCGATATAGTGACGGTTGATATATTCTTTGTCGGATTGTATCATTGCCTTATACATGCCCACATCCGACATGGAACCTTGCAACTGCATTCGTGCTTGTTCATATATGCGGTTGCGCACATTCGGTGTAGTGTCGGCAATTCGCTGGAAAACATCATTGTAAGATGTGCTGTCACTTTCATGGTTTCGGACGTGACGATATACATTCATCTTCTCCATCACAGTCTTTCCAAACTCACTATACCTATACTCCAATTGGTCCTCCAAAGAGGTCACAGAAGAGTCCAACTGAACTACATTCAGCATCTGATAATGCCCCGAGAAAAACTGGTCATCTGACTTGGAAAAAGCAAAACTTGAGATATCAAAAGTAAGCACCTGCTCATCAAAACCGATGCTAGTGAAAGGTCGCTTTTCGTAGTTTTCGCCATCCTGAGGCTCACTGTAAGTGTAGCCATTTTTGAGAGTGAATACCAAATAATGGTCATCGGGAGTTGACTGCATATAACCATGGTCGGCTACGATAATGTTAGTGCGATTAATACCTCCTGTATGGTCATAGATAATAATATCACGAAGGGTGCATCCATCAGAATCCTTCTTATTAACCCTGATAACATAGCCGTCAATCTCATCGTAATATTCGCTAGGGCGAATACTCACTGCCGGTTTCTTCCGCTGGACATCATAAAGGGTCGTCCGATACTTGTACATAGCTACAGGCAACACATTATTGGCAAAATAAAACGCTACCAAGGTTAGCAGAACAGCCACACAAGCCATCGGCAACATCACCCTCCGCAACGAAATGCCACCCGCCTTGATGGCGATAAGTTCGTACTTTTCGCCAAAGTTGCCCATTGTCATGATAGATGCAAACAATACGGCTATGGGCAATGCCATGGGCACAAAGGTAGCCGAGGCGTATAGAAGAAGCTGAACAATAATACTGATATCCAACCCTTTGCCCACTAAATCATCGATATACTTCCACACGAACTGCATCAGTAACACGAACACAGCAATGGCAAACGTCAGCAAGAGAGGTCCTAGAAAGGACTTTAATATCAGCTTGTCCAGCTTTTTCATCTACTACCTGCTAAACCAACCGGTAAAAAGTCTTATCAAGTCATTCCCATTGGCAATCACTAAGAGAATTAGCAACAAGACCAAACCAATGTTTTGGATAACATTCAGCACCTTCTCGTTTACAGACTTACGGGTAATCATTTCCCACAAAGTGATAACGATATGACCACCGTCCAGACCAGGTATGGGAATAATGTTCATAAAGGCCAAAACTACTGCCAGTAAAGCCGTTAGATTCCAAAAACGCAACCAATCCCAAGTGTCTGGAAACAAACTGGCCATGGTAATGAAACCGCCTAGGCTATTGGTACCACCTTTGGTGAAAAGGATCTTGAGCGAGGATACGTAAGTGCCCAACGTTTCACATCCATATTTGACACCTGCAGGAATAGCCTGCCAAAGAGTGTAATCGATATGTCTGACCTCAAACAGTTGAGACATGTCATTTTGGGCGTAAATACCCAATTTTCCGTCTTTACCTAACTTGACGGGTACCTCGGTATACTGATGGTTGCGGTACAAGCCAATCACAGCACTGTCGCCCTTGTAGTCAGCCAACACTGTGGTGAAGTCGACAGCCGTGGGAGTGGGTCTACCACAGACGCTCACTAGGCTATCACCCGGCTGCAAGCCATAGTACTTGCCCACAGAGCCTGGAACAAAGTCCTTAACAACAAACGGAAATCGGACTGCGATGAGCTGCTTGGGGTTTTCCATGGCAATCTTGGAAAGAAGATCCTTGCTCATGTTGAGAGTTACGAGGCTGTCGCCACGCATAACTGTGACCACCTTAGGCGAGTCAAGAAGCAATTTCTCTGAGGCATTCGACATACTGTACTGCTCCTCACCATCGATTGAGTAGATTATGTCGCCATTACGGAAACCTTGATCAAGGAGAATCTGGTGATATTCATAACCTAGCGAAGCATTACGCAAAGGCAACTCATCTGTCCCCCAATGAGAAAAGATGCCGGCATAGATAATCAGTGCCGAAATAAAGTTGACCACCACACCACCGGAAATGATACAGAGACGTTGCCAACGTGGTTTGGACCGATACTCCCAAGGCTGAGGTGTACTTTCAAGGTCATCGGCTCCTTTAGTCTCATCAATCATACCTGCGATATCGCAATACCCGCCCAACGGCAACCATCCCAGTCCCCAAAGGGTATTGTTCTGATCCTCGGGCTTGAGATTCTTCTCATCCCACGATTCAGGTGTTTCTTTATTGAAGAAAAGAAAGTGCCATTTGCCATTGAATTTTTTGACTTTGATAATGGAGAACAAAGGATTGAAAAATACATAGAAACGTCGGACGCGGGTGTTGAAAAGTTTGGCCAACAGGAGATGTCCCAATTCATGAGTCACCACCAACAGCGACAAACTGACAAAGAATATAAGCGCTTTCATCTAAATGGTTTTCTATTACTGTTGTTTTTGTAACTGACTAATTTGCTAACATGATACCTGTTACCCCACAATAGGAGCAACACGAAAAACGTGCAAAGATACAAATTATTTTGCAATTGCATGCACTCAAGCCTAAAAAACGCGGTTCGATGCAAAAGGCGGAAATCTGGACATTGGCATAGCCCAACACCGCTGCCATTTTTTCACAGTATTTCTCTCCAAAACCTGCATCAAAAAATGAGAAAAATATTTGAAAAGTGATTTTCCTCTTAAGTTTTAACACTTAGTATCAAAAAAATGCGTACCTTTGCAAATGTGAAAACAGATGATGCCATACAGCTATTTGCCGACTATATTAGCGCTGAACGACGCTTGGCCACAAGCACCGTGCGCTACTATATCAGCGAAGTAAAGCGGTTTGGCCGATACTTAAATAATCAGGAGATTCACCTAATTGAAGAAATCGCCCCCCAAGATGTCCGGTCGTGGCAGATGAGCCTAATGGATGACGGTGAAAGCGCCAGCACAGTAACCAAGCAAATTGCCGCTTTGAGGGCTTGGTTCAAGTTTCTGCAAAAAAAAGGCTATACAAATACGGATGTTATGGTCAAGATCACCCCACCACAAAGACCCAAAAGGTTGCCTATCTTCTTCAAAGAAGACGAGGTGGAACAGATCTACAACAACATCTACCCCGAAGGCTATGATGGCGAATTGGACAAATTGGTGTTGCGAATGCTCTACGAAACGGGCATGCGACGTTCGGAACTGGCCCATCTGACCTTGAACAACATTAATTTGAACGAATTGACCATCAAAGTGAGAGGAAAAAGGGACAAAGAACGCATCATCCCAATAGAAGGTGAGTTGGCTCAAAATATTTCTCATTTTATTGCGTTACGCAATAAAATGATGACGGAGTTGCATGTCAAAAAGCCCTCAGTTCCAAGTACCGACCAGCTTTTGGTAAACAGTAAAGGCAGAAAAGTGAGCGACGGCATGATATATCTAATTGTAAAGCGCTACATGTCGGCAATGAGCAACGCAGAGAGGACGAGCCCACACGTGTTTCGGCATTCATTTGCCACCCACATGCTCAACGAAGGAGCCAACATCGATGCCATCAAAGAATTATTGGGACACAGCGATTTAGCCGCAACGGAAGTGTACACCCATGTAACGAAAGAACACTTGAAAGAAACTTACAAACATGCCCATCCCCGGGCTACCAAAAAATAGGAGGTTATTATGAACACAACAATTAATGCCGTAAAATTCAAGGCCGAAGAAAAACTTGAGAAGTTTGTCAACGAGAAAGTTGCCAAACTTGACCGTATGATTGACAACGCAACCAAATGCGAAGTAACCCTGAAATTGGACAAACCCGAGACCGACAACAACAAAATTGCCGAACTTTCACTGTACCTACCTGGCCAAACCCTCTTCAACAGCAAACAAGCCGACACCTTTGAGGAAGCCGTTACCCAGTGCGTGGACTCAATGAAGGGTCAAATCGAAAAATACAAGGAGCGCTACAATAGGTAACACCTGTAGAGAACTAGATAGGAGATGAACACTGTTTTGGAGAGTGCTTGTCTCCTATTTTTTTGTTCGCCATTACCATTCTGCCAAAAAAAATAAAAAGGCCAAGACTTCACAGCCTTGGCCTCTAATATCTTTTTGGAACTTAACTACATCGCATTGACTTGCTTCATCAACTTTGACTTCAAGTTGGCAGCTTTATTCTTGTGAATGACAGAACATTTTGCTAACTTATCAATGATGGAAACCATCTTGGGCAGTCTCTCGGTGGCAACGCTCTTGTCCTCCAATGCGCGAAAATCACGCAGAGCATTGCGCATGGTCTTGGCGTAGTAACGATTCTCAACTCTTCTCTTTTCGTTGGAACGAATTCTTTTTTTTGCAGACTTGTGATGTGCCATATTTTTATTATCTATTTAAGTTGTAGTCCGTGCGGGATTCGAACCCGCGATTTTAAGAATGAAAATCTTACGTCCTGGGCCAGCTAGACGAACGGACCATTACTCTCTTCTGTCTCTCAAAAGCGGGTGCAAAATTACCAACTTTTTTCGAATCAGCAAAATATTTCTTCACTAAAAATTGTGAACAAAACTATAAATCAATCCGTATCTGCCTGGAAACGAAACCCTAAGCGCTTTCCCGTAGCAAGCGATTTTTTATCAAAATCCGACCTCATCTCACCCACCGAAACTAGCTTCACTTCATCATATGGAGGTGTTAACAAATCAAAATTTGTAGTATATTCGATAGCACTCTCTACTATACTTTGCACCGACTCATTGTTAATCAGTGCAATATTGAAATTATTGTACAACAGCCCCAATTCTCGTTTGCCCTCTATGAAATAGTGCTTTTCACAGTTAACAAACACTCTTCCAATCATATATCCAAGATCCTGATCGCGTTGATATGTAAAGGAATCAGCTAAAAAGTTGTAGATACGGATTACGCCACAATAGGAACGTTTAGAGTTCTCACGGATGTACTGCGACTTCATTACTTGGTGGTCGCGAGAGAACTCAAACACATTGGTATGCATAGCAAACACAAGCACATCACCAGCGAACTTTACCTCAAACTCAAAGTCTCCACGGTCGGTAAATTCGAACCGAACGTTGCGGCCTTCTTTCCTGTTTTCCTCCTGAAAAGCAGTAATCAACTCTCGGGTAGTGATACGGAACAACTCAAAGGTTTCTCTAGTGGCAACAGAAACTTGTTGTTTAAGGGCGCTTTTATCGAAAACCAAATCTTTTAGTGATTCTTTCAACTCCATTTTATTCACCATTTTTGAGTTGCAAAGATACAACTTTTTTGTGGAATACGATAGGATGAAAAGCATTTTGTAGAAAAAAAGATGTACTTTTGCACTCCAGAAAACAACGCCTCAACACAACAACACGAATACTAACAAGTATGACAAGTAATAGACAAATAAAAACAATTGATTATATGCACTTGAAAAGACGATTTCTTCTTGCCCTACTTTTCCTACAATTCTCATCTGGATTTGCCTGTACCAATTTTCTCCTAACAAAAGGTAGTACCGCCGACGGCAGTACCATGATTACCTATGCTGCCGACTCCCACACCCGCTACGGTCAACTGCGCTACCATGCCGGTGGCATTCACCAGTCTGGCGAAATGCTGAGCCTCTATAACTACGGTAGCTTGAAACATCAAATAGATATTCCACAAGTGCCAGTAACCTACCGTGTGGTGGGATTTATCAACGAGTGCCAATTTTCCATGGGCGAAACCACATGGGGAGGCATCGAACCACTCTCGAAGGGTAATGTCACGGGCATTGATTACGGTAACCTCATCTATGTAACACTCCAACGTGCCAAAAATTGCCGAGAGGCCATCCGCATCATGGCAAATCTCGTTGCCGAATATGGCTATGCCGATGGCGGTGAGTCATTCTCCCTATGCGACCCGAACGAGGTATGGATTTTCGAGATTACCAGCAAGGGCGAAGAAAAAGGTGCTGTTTGGGTAGCCCGGCGTATACCCGAAGGCTACGTCTGCGCACACGCCAACCAGGCACGCATTACCACCTTCCCTCGAGAAACCGGCAAATTCAAGAAAGCCCGTAACAAAGGACTGCACAAAACCATCAGCAGTAAGCACCTAGACTATATTAACGAGCCCGAAGTGGAGTGCGTCTACAGCGAGGATGTCGTTACTTTCGCCCAAGAATACAACTGGGCTACCTACACGACCGAACATGGGACTAACAATGCCGACTTCAGCTATGCCGACACCTACAATCCCCTTACATTTTCGGGGCTCCGCGCATGTGAGGCCCGTGTTTATTCCTTCTTCAACCGCGTCTCCAGCGGCATGAAGCGCTACGAAGCATACGCCATGGGCGACCCCAAATCCGAACGTTTGCCCCTATGGATTCAACCCGACCAAAAAATCAGCGTTCATCAAGTGATGGAACTGATGCGCGATCACTTTGAGGGTACCCCAATGGACATGACCCAAGATGTAGGCGCAGGTCCGTTCCACTGTCCATACCGCTGGCGCCCCATGGGCTTTAAGGTGGATGGGAAAGAGTATATTCATGAGCGCGCCATCTCTACCCAACAGACAGGCTTCAGTTTTGTGGCGCAGAGCCGCAACTGGCTACCAAATCATATAGGCGGCATCATTTGGTTTGGCGTTGACGACACCTACAGCACCTGTTATTGCCCTATGTTCTGCTGCATTGACAGTGTCCCACTCTGTTTCCGCGAAGGCAACGGCTCTATGAGCCGATACTCTCCCACTGCCGCCTTTTGGTTGTTCAACCGGGTAAGCAACTTCTGCTATTTGCGCTATGATGCCATGATTCAGGATGTGCGCAAATGCCAAAAATCGCTTGAAGAGTACTTTATCGAACGTATCGACAATACTGAATGCAATGCCTCAACCATCGAACTTACTGCCCTCAGCCACCAATTGGCAGAAAAGATGATGAACAGTTGGAACCACCTTGACCAATTTCTACTAACGCGCTACATCGATGGCAACATCAAACAAACCACCCCAGAAGGTAGAATTGCCACCACTAATACCGGTGTGGTAAAGTACCCTAGCCAGCCTCCTTACCCCGATTGGTTCTACCGACAGATAGTAGAAGACCATGGCGAAGTGTTGCAGGTAAGGTGAAAAGTTTCCGGCACGTACAGTGCTTTTCTACGGAACTTCTGACCTGATGCAAAAATAAAAAAATTACACAATCGATTTTTCTTCGTACCTTTGCAAATCAAATTTCATTTGAATAACACTTTAAACTTAGTATTAATATTATGAGTATCAGTATTTTTGCTTTGATTATAGGTGCCATCTTCGTCAACAACGTAGTTTTGGCACAGTTCTTGGGAATCTGTTCTTTCTTGGGCGTTTCCAAAGATTTGAAGAGTTCCCTTGGTATGAGCGGTGCCGTTTTCTTCGTCATGCTACTAGCCACCCTCGTAACTTGGTTGGTCTACACCTATATTTTGGCTCCATTCGATTTGGGTTACCTCCAAACTATTGCCTACATCTTAATTATTGCCGGTCTCGTTCAGATGGTTGAAATCGTACTCAAGAAGATTGCTCCTGCCCTCTATCAGACACTTGGCGTCTTCCTACCATTGATTGCTACCAACTGCGCAGTTCTGGGTGTTGCCATTTTGGTTGTCCAAAAAGAAATGAACCTACTTGAGAGCCTCATATACACGGCTAGTATTGCCATTGGCTATGCTTTGGCCATTGTCATCTTTACCGGCTTGCGTGAGCAGATGGAGTTGTCCGGTGTGCCCAAGGGCATGAAGGGTATTCCTATTGCATTGGTCACCGCTGGCATTCTTGCCATGGCTTTCATGGGCTTCAATGGGCTTGTTCCCCTACCCTAAAGCCGGCTAAATATACCCCAAATTTCTATTTTCCTAGGACTAAAAATACTGAAATTCAAGTAGGAAACGAGGAAGAATGTCGAAAAAATGCATTTTTAATATTTTGAATTTTAACATTTTGCGGATTCGTTAGGTTTTTTTGACATTTCTTTTTCTCTTTAGTCGTGGAAAATGTATTACTTTTGCAACCGATTTCGAACGAAAAAACAAGACGAATCAAGAAGAAGTTTTAATAACCTAGTATAGATAACTTTAAAAAATTAGAGAAATGAAAAAAGTAATGTTCCTTATGGCTGTTGCCGGTATGTTCGCTTTCGCAGCTTGCAACAACAACACCCCCGCTGAGGAGGAGAATGTTGACACTCCCGTTGCTGTCGAAGAGATGGCTCAGGAAGTTCCTGCTGACACCATTCCCGCTGACACCGCCGCCACTGTTGCTGAATAATTCGAGCACAACCGTACGAAAAGTAGGGTCGGCAAGGTCGACCCTACTTTTTTTGTTGCCATTTTGTTGCCATTTTGCTGTTTATCTATATTTTTTTCGTACTTTTGCACTTTATTTGCAAGCCGGCATTTACAACAATTCAAGAGATTTATCACAACTGCCATTCATCAAAAAACAAATATGACCAATACCAGCAAACGCGAGATTGTCTGCAGCGGCATACGCCCTACTGGCAACATTCATTTAGGCAACTACTTTGGTGCCTTACGTAACTTCGTACGCATGCAGGACGAATATGATTGCTACTTCTTTGTAGCAGATTACCATTCGCTCACCACACACCCCACCCCCGACAATCTCTACGGCAATGCCCGTCAGATTCTCATCCAATACATCGCCTGCGGGCTAGACCCCAACAAGACAACCATCTACCTTCAAAGCGACCTCCCCGAGACTATTGAGCTATATCTCTTCCTCAATATGAATGCTTACCTCGGTGAGCTCGAACGCGTCACCAGTTTCAAGGACAAGGTACGTCAGAGTCCCAACAACGTCAATGCGGGCCTACTCACTTATCCGACCCTCATGGCCGCCGACATCATCATCCATAAGGCAACTATGGTACCTGTTGGGAAAGACCAGGAGCAACACTTGGAAATGACCCGCACATTTGCACAGCGCTTTAATAATATGTACAAACACGAAATCTTCCCATTGCCACAAGCCTATAATTTCGGTCATGAGCTGATCAAGATTCCCGGTCTCAATGGTAGCGGAAAAATGGGGAAAAGCGAAGGAGAGGACAATGCCATCTTCCTCAATGAGGACCCCAAATCTATCCGCAAGAAGATTATGCGCGCCAAGACCGACAGTGGCCCCACGGAGATGAACCAAACAAAACCCGTGGAAATCGAGAACCTGTTCACCCTCATGAAAGCTGTTTCCACCCCAGATACCGTGGAATATTTCGATGATCTCTACAACCGTTGTCAGATTCGCTATGGCGATATGAAGAAACAGCTAGCCGAGGACATGGTCAACTTCTGTGAGCCTTTCCGCTTGAAATTCGAAGACCTTGCCGCCAACGAGGAGTACCTTAGACGCATTATGGACCAAGGCAAGGAGAAGGCGCACGAGAGCGCCAGTAAAACCATCAAGGAAGTCCGCCATGCCATTGGCTACCGCAACTGACCCAATCTGCCAAACAAATTTTATTCACCATAATAACACGCTCTATGAGCAATCATGTAGTCATCATGGCCGGTGGCGTTGGAAGTCGATTCTGGCCACTCAGCACTCCCAAATTCCCCAAACAGTTCATCGATATATTGGGTTGTGGACATACCCTCATACAACTCACTGTCGACCGATTTAAAGGAATCTGTCCTATGGAGAACTTTTGGGTAGTCACCAACGCTGCCTACGTTGACATTGTTCGCAAACAAATTCCCAGCATACCTACTTCGCACGTTTTGGCAGAGCCCGCTGCACGCAACACCGCTCCCTGTATAGCGTGGGCAAGTTGGCGTATCCGCCAAGAGGATGCATATGCCAACGTAGTGGTTACACCTTCCGATGCCGTAGTTATGAACCCTGAAGAATTCCGTCGCGTCATCAAAAATACCTTAGATTTTACTGCCAAAAACGATGCCATAGTTACCATTGGCATAAAACCTAACCGCCCAGAAACAGGCTATGGCTACATCAAATGCAACTCCACAAAGGTTGCCAGTGGCGAAATACTACCAGTGCAAGCCTTCAAGGAGAAACCCTGTTTGGAAGTTGCCCAACAGTATCTCACTAGTGGCGACTATCTTTGGAATGCCGGCATTTTTGTGTGGAATATTGCCACCATTACGAATGCATTCCAAACATATCGTCCCAATCTGGCCAACGACATGGACCGCATGAAGACGGATGACGATGTACAAACCATCTTCCCAAACTGCGAGAAAATTTCTGTCGACTATGCCATTATGGAACCTGCCGCCTATGAAGGCAAGGTTTACACACACCCTGCCGATTGCGGATGGAGCGACCTTGGCAATTGGGCCTCCCTACATGATAAACTGAACCAAGACAGCAACGGAAATGGCGTAGTGGGCAATATCTATCTTTACGAGTGTAGCAATTGCGTCATTCATGCCGAAGATGCCAAAAAGGTTGTTCTGCAAGGACTTGACGGATATATCGTATCTGAAAAGGGTGGACAAATCCTCGTTTGTCGTCGTAGCGAAGAACAACGCATCAAGGAATTCTCACAGAATTGACACCCGGATATTTCTTTGAAAAAACAACCCAACGGTCTCTTTTGCTTCTTGCTTTACCGCAATGCCAACAACCCAAGAGAAACAGTATTGCCGACATAGATAATCATCTGCTTAGGCTAAAAAGGGTCTCTGCCGCGTGCGTTGTAGTTAAGGCGACCTCCTCTTGAGAGATTCCGCGAAGATTGGCAATTTTTTGGGCAATGATGGGAATATTGGCGCTCTCGTTACGTTTGCCGCGATAGGGTGTTGGTGAGAGATAGGGTGCATCTGTTTCAAGCACGATACGGTCCAACGGTACCGTAGCTGCCACTTCAGCCAAAGTGGCATTCTTGAAGGTAACCACCCCACCAACTCCAATGTAAAAACCCATCTCTATGGCACGCCAAGCCTCTTGAAGACTACCACCGAAACAATGCATCACACCGCTATAGGTACCAAAACCAAGATCGCGCAAAAGTCCAAAAAGTTCATTGTAAGCCTTGCGAATGTGCAAGCATACTGGCAATTTTAGCGCTTGCGCCCAACGCATCTGTCGGCTTAGGACTTCTTTCTGCTGTTCCAAGAAAGTCTTGTCCCAATAAAGATCCAAACCAATCTCTCCCACAGCAACATAAGAACGCCCAGATTGGAAAAGTTTCTGCTCCACTATAGAGAGTTCCGACTCGAAATCTGCGGTAACTGATGTGGGATGGAGTCCCATCATTTGTCGGAAATACTGAGGAAAAGCCAACTCAAGAGCCTCTTGAGCCGCGTAGCTTTGGCTGTCTATGCCTGGGAGAAGCATCAAATCTACCCCTGCTGCTATAGCCCTGCCTATAGCTTCATCACGGTCACCATCAAAAGCTTCGTCATATAGGTGGCAATGTGTGTCAATCATGACCACCAACCTGATTTACTTTCATTCGAGTTTGGATAAGGCGAGTGAATTCATTGTAAATCTTGAGCAACTGAGGGTCATCAGCAAGAAGCGCCCTGTGAGCATCAAGAGTTCCCCTGTCCTTGCGAGCGGCCGGTCCTGTGACTTGATAACGCACATCCCCCCACCTGACCTTCTGCGCTGTAGTAGCAATAATGGGGTGAAGAATCTCGAAAGGGATACCATGCATCCCACATATCTGCTGTGCCATGCCATAAAGGCAATTTGTAAAGTTACTAACTAGCACGGCAGAAAGGTGCAGATACTGCCGCTGCTCAAAATTAGCAAGGTAGATATGTGAGGATATCATTCCTATGAGCTCCGCTATGTCGGCTTCGGTCTGCTGGGTATTGCCTTCAATACAAAAAGGCAACTCGCCATAATCTAAAGCCACATCCCGAACAAAAGTTTGTGGCGACCAAAGGACACCATATCGGCTACTAGTGGTTTTCAGTACCTCTGCGGGAGTTGCCCCTGAAGTGTGCAACACCAAAGCATCACCAAGGTGAAGATTGGGTGTCACATCATAAAGAGCATCATCGCTTATGGCTAAAATATACACGTAGGCCGACGTGCGCAACTGCGAAAAATCATTAATCGGTTCTGCCTGAACCCTGTTGGCCAATAATTTAGCGTAGGAAAGACTTCGCGACCAAATTTGGTCAATTACATGACCACGGTTAAACATGGCCAAAGCAAGGTGGGTCGCCACATTGCCCGAGCCAATAAAAGAAATTCTCATATCAGCTAATATTCATCCTCTTCGAAAAAGAAGTCTTCTTTGGTGGGATAGTCGGGCCAAAGGTCCTCGATACTGTCGTAAGCTTCACCTTCGTCCTCAATCTCCATCAAGTTTTCTATTACCTCCATTGGGGCTCCTGTACGTTGGGCATAATCAATCAACTCGTCCTTAGTGGCAGGCCACGGAGCATCCTCCAACTTTGTTGCCAATTCAAGTGTCCAATACATGATAACAGTTGTTTTTTTTGAGCCTTTAGGTGTTTCATTCACTAATGAAATTACCTATTCCATTATTTTACAAGCATCTAAAGAGCGTATACTACTTTCAATTTTTTTGCAAAGATACACTTTTCTACGAAAAATACAAATTGTTTTGGGGAATTTATATGCATGCTCACTTTATGCACATCGCAATCTGCCGATTAACCGAATGTAACACCAAATATTTCTCATGGTCCTTATCTTGCGACACCAATCCCACCAGACCACTCACTACCGGATGTGAAATCATCCTACGCATGTTCCGCCTAGATACACTAAAATATACCTATATCCGGATTACACAACCTGCTTACGCAAACTACCGCCTGCAATACTCACCACCAAGTCCTACTGCAAGAAACGACTTTGCCCCCCAAACTGTCTTTCTCTCTCTAAGACTATGTAATGACTAATTCCTCGCACTAGCCCGCACCTCCGCATCGGTTTGGAATAGCTCATCCAAGGTTGGTTTTGCAATAAAAGGAGCCCGTTGCATCTGTTCTTCCACTAGCTCTGGAATTTGCATAAAAGTGAGTTTTCCGTCGATGAAACGCCCTACAGCAACCTCGTTAGCCGCATTCATAATACAAGGCATGTTGCCCCCTTTTGCGATGGCTTGATACGCCAAATCCAAGCAACGGAAGGTTTTAGTATCGGGATTCTCAAAGTCCAAATGACTATATAATCCAAAGTTCAACCGCGGTAAAAAGCTCTCTATGCGTTCTGGGAAACTGAAAGCGTATTGAATAGGCGTCTCCATTGTTGGCACGCCTAGTTGAGCTTTGATGCTCCCATCAACATATTGCACCATTGAATGTACTACCGACTGCGGATGTACCAACACTTCAATGCGTTCAGCTGGAACATCAAAAAGCCAACGTGCCTCTATCACCTCCAATCCCTTGTTCATCAAAGAAGCCGAGTCAATTGTCACCTTGCGGCCCATACTCCAATTGGGATGTTTGAGAGCATCAGCAAGCGTCACCTTCTCCAACTGTTCCTTCGTATACCCGCGGAAAGGCCCACCAGAAGCTGTCAGTAAAATCTTATCCACACCTCCGTCCTCACCAACTAGGCTTTGGAAGATGGCCGAATGCTCAGAGTCAACCGGTAAAATGGGAACATGGTTCTCAATGGCCGCACGGGTAACGATTTCACCTGCTACCACCATGGTTTCTTTGTTAGCCAATGCAATTGGTTTATGGTATTCAATAGCTCTTAGGGTGGGACGTAGCCCCGCAAAACCTACGATGGAAGCCAAAACAAGGTCTATCGACTCCATTTCCATCAAATCAGCTATGGATTCCATTCCGCAAAACACCTTAATGTCGTGAGATGATAATGAGCTCTGCACCTGTCGGTACTTCGATTTGTCGGCTATCGATACAGCGTTGGGCTCAAACTCCAACGCCTGCTCTATCAGTAGGTCAGCATTACTGCCAGCACAAAGCACCTCTACTGCAAAAGCATCACGGTGTCGTCGAATTACATTCAGCGCTTGTGTTCCTATCGAACCCGTTGAACCTAATATAGCAATCCTCTTCATATCAAATGCAAATCAAGAAATTTGGACTATATAACAGATTGGTCTGCCCGTTTCAAAATTTTGAACTGACTTCATTTTTTCTTAAGCTCTTTTGCCCGCTTCTGCTTCGCCTCTATTTCTAGGCGCAACAACGAATCGGCCTTTGAATGTCTATACTGGGCGACCTCTTCCTCAATTTCACAAGTCTGCTGCTTCTGTTCATCCGTGAGGGGCTGACCGTTTACAACAGCCTGTATCACAGCTATCATTCTGTCATGTCCCTCAATAACCCGTTTCAAAGAATCAATGGTTTGGGCACTACGGGCAATTTCTTCGCGCTGCTCTGGTTTAATGTATCCGGGTACAAGATTGCGTAGCGGAGTAAATGCAACAAGCAACATGGAAAGAATTAGCAACACAATGACCGAAACACCCATATAAGTGAAAATATTGATACCCGTAAGTTCCATTGAAAATCTCTCTTTGAGGGTATCGGTATCCATCAGCATCAGGCGGTGCTTATGGTGCATACGTTCACGAAAATCACGCCAATTATTAGAAAGGCGCAGCCTTAGAGCTGCGCCTTTCTCCTTTATTGCATCCAAACGACCACTGGCCATTAGAAGAATTTGATACGGTTATCCTCAATCTTTGCATTATCTTTCAGCACTTGCTGAATACCCCGCAAACCTTGCATAAAAGTCTGCTCTTTTTGCTGGCGGATAGCATCGGCATTAGCTGAGGCAGGATTATCCATCTTAGCGTTGACGCTAATCATATATACACCATTGGCACCTTGTATAGGACCTACTAATTTGTTGGCAGCCGAGGCAGCAATGGCAGCCTGTACTTTGGGCTCCATGCCATACTGACCCAAATAGTAGTCGTTGAAGGAGACGCTGTCAAGGGTATCAACAGTTGCGTTCACCTTAGTAGCGATGGTAGCAAGGTTACCACCCCCATTTTTGGCCTCCTCAAGACGTGCTTTCAACACTTCAGCTTTCTTCTCAATGCGAACCTGATTCTCTATCATTGGACGAACCTGATCAAGGGAAGCGTACCCTACCTTGTATACGTCCTTCAATGCAGCCACAATATACATGTCATCACCTTCGAAAATCTGGTCTGCCACAGTGCCAACCTCAGTGTCCTCTTTGTATGCCCATTGGACAATACTACGAGCATTGCTGACACCACCAATACCATACTGCATAGCACTCACCATAGCGTTGCGCACCTGCAAATTCTCTTTCTGCGCAGTTGCGGTCATCTCTGCGCAAGTGCGGTTGCTACCGGCAAACTTGTTGGCCTCATTGTAAATGTTGCGCGATGTTGCCTCACTAGCAGCGATTTCGCGAGCAATTACAGCCACGCGGTACTTCTTGTGCAATGGAGTCTTGCCTGTAACTTTCACGAGAAAATAACCAACCTCCTGAGGGTGCTGTTTTACAAACATGCCACCTTCTGGCGTATTTACAACATCTTCATTGATAAATCCATAGCTACCATCAAGAGCCCAACCCATATCACCGTTGTTCTGCGATTTCTGGGGATCATCCGAATACTGCTTTACCGCATCCTCAAAACTCATCTTACCGTTTTTCAACACATTCATCACACTGTCGGCAAGTTGTTTGGCCTGCTCATCGCTACGGGTGATATTGCCACCGGCCTTGTCGTTGAAGATATAAATCGTGCTTGCCCGCAAACTATCAGGACGATTTGCAACGTTCAGCACTTTGGCCATCATCCATTCATTACCCACAATGCGAGGACTGATGAACCCGCCTTCACCAACAGACGCTAAGGCACTATCCATAGGACTAGCAAACTCACTGGCCTTACGGTAGGTAGAGTCATAGTTACGGGAGGATTCTGCGTTGACGAAAAATGTCAACTCCTCGGGAGCAACAGTCTGGAACTCACCCCAAGTCTTTTGCACTTCTTCTTGAATGTTTGCCATGTCCTGCTGGGTGGGGACAACGGGATAAATTACATAGTCTATCTCTCGAATCTCATCACGCAAGCGGAACTCAGCCTTGTGCTTGTTATAGTAGTTTTGGTAATCCTGATCAGTTAAAGCTCCAATTTCTTCATCGTTTACCGATTGGTATCTGCAATTGATGGCAGTAACGTTGCTCAACTTGCTGCCCATCTGGGCAACTTGGTTGGCAATAGCTTTGGGCATATACATGCCACGCGAAATCAATGCACTATATTTTTGTTGCTTGCGGTCCTCTTTCACTGTCTTTTCTATCTCCACCAATTGCATACGCTGAGCGGTGTCAAGGTTGTCGAAATTGGACATATACTGCCTAACAGTGGCAGGATTGAAGTTGCCAGTTTGGGGATCAGTGAAGATTTGACGGATATAAGGGTGAACAAAAGTACCCATATACATATCGTTCAACTCAGCACCGCTAAGTTGCAGACCCAACTTCTCAAATTCCTTGTCAGTGAGGGTCTCTGTTACCAAATTTTGCCAAACTTGGTCGCGCAACTGATACTCGACATCGCTAGGAATTTGAGCAACGCCCTGCTGAGCCTTATAGCTATTCTCCATCTCCTCAACCTTCTCGTTGTAACGGTTATAAGTGATGGTCTGGTCGTCAATCCGCCCCATGTCGGGCACACCATTCTTGTTCTTGGCAAGGTCACCGATAATGAACGCAACGATAGCAATACCTACAACAGTAACCGCTATCCCGGAGTGTTTTCTGATACTTCCAATAATTCCCATATAAGTATTTGTTTTTATTATCGTTTCTAGTTATATTTCACTTTTTAAGCGTGCAAAGGTACAAAGAAATTTTAGTGTACGAAACTTTTTCACCGAAAAATATTCCGTAAAATAAACTACACTAGTGTTTTTCAACACTTTGTCTTAATACAAATTTTTCTACAAATCGGCATCAAAAGCGAATGGAAGCAAGCTTTTCACCCCACAAACCTTACGAATTCGACCTCCTAAAAGATAGCAGAAAATGGTTATTTCGTTGTTGTAACGCATCTCATATTCCGACATCACCTGTCGGCATGCACCGCAAGGCGAAGTCTCAGTAAAAGACCCTTCGTGATAGCCCACCACAGCCAAGGCCTCCACCGCTTGGTCGGGGCACCTGACAGAAGAGCCGAACAGAGCGGTCCGTTCTGCACAAAGTCCAGACGGATAAGCTATATTTTCTTGATTGCTCCCTTGCACCACAGTACCGTCGGCCAGCCGCACTGCAGCACCTACCCGAAAATGGGAATAAGGCACATAAGCGCTCCCTGTTGCTTCCATAGCTAACTCCATTAGCCTACGGTCCGCCTCGGGCATCTCCTGCAACGACCTATACTCAACATAGTCTATCACCAATTGCTTGTTTTCCATACCAAATTCCATCAAAACCGTTTTTATTCGTAACTTTGCACGTTCCTTTATGAAAACGTTGAACTTTGGAAAATATTGTGTCCTTGGACTTTCGCCTATGGACGATGTCACCGACCTTCCCTTCCGCGAACTCTGCAAAAGCTTCGGGGCCGATTTGCTTATCACCGAGTTTATCGCTTCCGAAGCCCTCAACCGCGAGGCCGAAAAGAGTTATCGAAAAATGCGCTTCTCCCCCACCCAGCGGCCTTTGGGAATTCAGATTTTCGGAGCTCATGAAGAGGAGTTGGTGAAGTGCGTTGACATTGTGGAGGCACAACATCCCGACTTTATTGACATCAATTGGGGTTGCCCTGTCCGCAAAGTGGCAGGTAAAGGTGCTGGTAGTGGCATCCTCAATGATATTCCCAAAATGTTGCATATTACCAAGGCGGTAGTCCGTCGCGCGCACATCCCTGTCACCGTCAAGACACGTCTCGGCTTCGATGCCAACAATAAACCGATTGTTGACCTAGCTGAGCGATTGCAAGATATTGGCATTGCCGCACTTAGTATCCATGGCCGTACCAAGGCACAAATGTACCAAGGCTCGGCGGATTGGACCCTCATTGGTGAAGTGAAAAACAATCCCCGCATGCACATTCCCGTCCTCGGCAATGGTGACATCGTCACGCCAAACCAAGCTGTAGAGGCAAAACAGAGGCATGGCGTTGATGGCATCCTTATCGGTCGCGGTGCCATCGGCAACCCTTGGATTTTCGAACAGACACAACGTTTATTTCGAGGTGAACCCGAACGCCTTGTTACCATTCAAGAACGGGTGCAGGTCTGCCACAAACACCTCTTGGCTGCCATTGAGTTCAAAGGTGAACATACAGCCATATTCGAAATGCGCAAACACTATGGCGGATACTTCAAAGGACTACATGATTTCAAGCAGTTCCGTATTCCGCTAGTAAACGCCACATCCCTTGATGAGATTGAAACTATACTTGACAGAATATCCGAACACTATCAAATCACCCAAGAGCCGAGCAAAAACATTGGATGCGATTTTACTGAAAATCTATAATACCCTATCACCAATTATGCCCCACCATACAAAAAAGGACCTGCAAACAATGCAAGTCCTAAAAACACTACATACTAACCAGTTATTAATCTTTCTAGATGATATCTCCCTTTTAAATTCTAAACGGTCACTACGGCTGACACAAAGCTTTTCTCTCAAGCCAACACCTATTTCCCTCTCTCTATCCGGCTGCAAAAGTACACTCTTTGCCCCACCTAAGAAATAGCTATTTGTAGTGATTTTTTACCCCACCTTCCTAAATTATATCCATCCAAATGGCTGATTTATATTACCTTTAAAGACTCTCACCATAGACCGAAACTATATCACTAACCCAAAATTCTGTTCATGCCCCTTTCTGGCGCAGTCGGTATCTGTCATCGGCCAGGAAAGTATCAACAACTTTTAGCGCCCCATGACTAGGTAAAAAAATGCCAGAAAGCCTTGCAACTGAGGCTACAATATCCCAACACCGGACATCTGTCAACTACTGTCCTGGGCATGGACATGTGCATAAACTTGAGACAAAAGAGCACATACTTGGCATCAGCCATCTGCGATATCTTTAAACTATACATCAACCATCTTCAATCAAAAAATCCCCAGTGGATGCCCTAGTTTTGCCTCAAACGTCACGATCCACTTACCTTACCCAAACCCGTTATTGGCCAACTCAATCGGAGTGCCGATAAGCCATCCTTACATCAACTACAAAATATTGTATTACAACAGCATTTGATGATTCGAGCGTAATGGGAAAGATTTATGTGAGGTGAGGGTAAAGTATGGGTAAGGTATTAGTAATTTCGTTATTTAGTTTACATTTTGTTTACCTTTCTTTTACTTTTTATTTACCTTTTATCTACCTTACCTAAACAATATGAAAAAGAAAGGTAAGAGAAAGGTAAACAAAAAGACAACCGTAGTGCTACCTCACGAGGACCTAATTGGCTGATTGGAGACACCTAACAGGTCGAATACAGGCTAACATCTGAAGACATCCTCTAGCCCGTAGGCAGAACGTGTAAAACCATCGGTCGAATCTGTTTCTCCACTATACCGGAAATTTCGCATACTTGAAAAATGCTTAGTGTATCAGAAATATTTTGTATCTTTGCACCGTCAAAATGACAATACGGATATGTCGAAAAAGGTCACTTGAGCGGTTGATGTACTGGTATGGGGCTTTGAACCCCTACGAATTGGGAAAGCCATCTCACTTATGAAGTTGTGGGCATGTAACCAAACGGTGCACAGATGACCGAACTTAACGGATTCGAGATGTTTCCACTCAGCAATTAATAAGTTTGAAGATATGAGAAATACCCCAAAATTGATAACCATTGTATTGTTTGTGCTTTTAGTTGGACTGGCTGAAGCACAAACAAATATCACCATTCAAGGCGAGGTGGTGGATGGCGCCGGAAAAAAGGTTTACCTCTATCGTTACACCGATATGCTCACCTTAACTGAGGAATTAGAAGACCAAACCTCAATCAACGAAAACCACAATTTCGAACTAAAGGCCTATGCCAACTATCCAACCCTAATGATTCTACAGATTGAGAATTACAGCCAGTCGTTCTTTGTGGAGCCAGGCCGCGACTACGAAGTGTATGTACCTAGCTTTGATTGGGATATCGACGAGAAGAAGAATATCTTCCTTGACCCCGAAGTATTGCCGCTAGAGTTTATCAACATGCCAGAGGACGAGCTCAACGGATTGATATCCAACTATGAATCTGTCGTGGCAAGTTATTTGGACAGCCACCGAATATTCTTTGATGCACGGTTTCGCCCGCAAAAGCGCTATTTCGACAGCTTGGAAGTGGAAGTTGGGGGAAAAGCACCCGACACCCGCAACGAATTTTTCAACCGATACAAACGGTACCAATTGGCTAGTCTCAAGTACAGTCTACACTTCGACAGTCGTAGCCACATGGTCAACCACTACATAAAGGACCAACCCATCCTTTACTACGACGACAACTATATGTCGTTTTTCTACACCCTTTTTGCTAATACAGTTTCCAAAGGCACCAACAAAATTCCAATATGGCAGATGGCCCATTGGGTCAATGACCTAAAGGCAGGTGTCTATCTCGACTCCATTGGCACAGACACACTTATCCGCAACGAGCAGGTACGCGAACTGGTGGCGTTACAAGCCTTGCAGGAATCGTTCTACCAGGCAAATTACTACGAGCCTAGCAAAGTGATAAGCATGATAAGTTTGATTGGAAACGGGAGTAAGTTCCCCGAGCATAAGATTTTGGCGAACCGCATCATAGAGAAGTTGCGACAGAAAGTAAAAGGCACTGAAGTACCCACCTTTGAACTGCCTGATGTGAACAAAAAGATGGTCTCGGTGGACACCTTGAAGGGCAAGTGGGTCTACATATCCTTCGTGCGTGTGGGCGACCCCAACTGCATTGCCGAACTGGAAACCATGGCGCACTTTAAAGATAGCGCATACAACAAGAATGTAGAGTTCGTAACCATCTGCTGCGACCGTGAATTCCAAAAGATGTACCACTTCCTCAGAAACTCCAAAAAGGGTTCGCGCTACAATTGGACGTGGCTACATTTTAATGGTAACTACAAACTGTTGGAATACTATCAAGTAGTTTCCTATCCACATTTCATTTTACTCAACCCTGAAGGACGCCAGCAATACACCGTCACGCCATCACCAGCTAGCGGATTCCTACTCCACGGACCTTGGCAGAACAAGACAGAAGATAGCGGAGAAAAACCATTTTTCCTGCAATACTAGGTACAGCAACAACTGTAGGCATCAAGAGGAGATCTCAAAAAGGTTTATCTTCCCCAGCTGTCGCGGTCGAGAGAACGGAAAGTGAGAGCTTCGGCAAGGTGTGCGGAAGTGATGTTTGGAACATTAGCGAGGTCGGCAATGGTGCGGGCCACCTTTAATATGCGGTCGTAGGCACGGGCAGAGAGGCCAAGCCGATCCATGGCTGTACGCATCATCTCTTGGCTTTCACTGTCCAAAACACAATACCGATGGAAAAGTTTGCTACCCATTTGAGCGTTGCAGTGAACGCCCGGGCAGTCCTTGAACCTATCCTCCTGAATATGACGGGCTGCTATGACGCGCTCCCGAATAATAGCACTACTCTCACCCGGCTGCTTGACAGACAGTTCGCTGAAAGGTACTGGAATGACCTCGACTTGTATGTCGATGCGGTCCAACAAAGGGCCTGAAACCTTGTTCATATACTTCTTTACTGCTCCGGGAGCGCAAGTGCACTGGATTGTAGGATGATTGTAATAGCCACAAGGACAAGGATTCATGGCAGCCACCAACATAAAGCTTGCCGGATAGTCGACAGTCAGTTTGGCCCTCGATACGGTAACCCGACGTTCCTCCATAGGTTGCCTTAAAACTTCCAAGACAGACCTCTTGAACTCTGGCAATTCGTCAAGGAAAAGCACACCATTGTGAGCCAAACTTATTTCACCAGGTTGCGGGTTGGCGCCACCGCCTACTAGAGCAACGTCCGACACGGTATGGTGCGGAGCCCTAAAAGGACGTACGGCAATGAGAGAGTCCTGATGTCTCATTTTTCCGGCAACACTATGAATCTGGGTGGTTTCCAATGCCTCCTCAAGGCTAAGGGGCGGCAGAATGGAAGGCATACGTTTGGCCAACATTGTTTTACCAGAGCCTGGAGGACCTATCATAATGACATTGTGCCCACCCGCTGCAGCAATTTCCAACGCGCGCTTGAGGACCTCCTGCCCCTTAACGTCTGCAAAATCGAACTCATATTGATTAAGGTGTGAGGCGAACTCGGCGCGGGTGTCGACCACCGTAGGTTGCATCATCTGCTCGCCATTAAGGTGGTCGATAACCTCCTTGACATTGGCGGCACCATAGACTTCTAGATTGTTGACTATAGCAGCCTCTCGAGCATTTTCGCGCGGCAAAATGATGCCCTTGAACTTACGCCGCCGTGCCTCAATGGCAATCGGGAGAACGCCCTTGATTGGGCGCAGGGTACCGTCAAGGGAAAGTTCACCCATGATGAGATATTGTCCGAGGTCATCAGCGCGCATCTCTCCAGAAGCTGCAAGAATGCCTATGGCAATAGTTAGATCATAGGCCGCACCTTCCTTTTTAATATCGGCAGGGGCCATGTTGACTACTATTTTTTTCCCTGGCACATGAAATCCACAATGGGCAACAGCGGTAGCAATACGTTGCTGACTTTCCTTGACAGCATTGTCAGGAAGACCAACAATGGCAAAACCAACGCCCTTATCGACACTCACTTCAATAGTGACAAGCATAGCACCAACTCCATGGATGGCACTACCAAAGGTTTTGACTAGCATAGACAAAAATTTTCGGCGGCCAACCGACAGTATCCCAAAAAGATACGACCTGCTGACCGCCGGGAACTTGAGAAAAATCAATTATTTCAAGCCAAGCTTTTTCTTGACAAGCGGCATAATGTCATCGCTGTCCTGAGAATAGAGAATAGCTCCAACTCCGGCATCAAAGATGTAAGTATATCCGTTTTCCTTACCAACCTCTTCAATGGCAGCCTTGGCGCGGTCAACAATCGGTTTGAGCAATTCTTCCTGTCGTTTCTCAAGCAGTCCTTTTGCATTGGACCTAAACTCCTCAATACGGGCACTCATGGCCTGAAGGTCACTTTCCTTAGTCTTGCGGATAAGCTCGGAAAGCTGATCACGCTTGGCCATATACTCATTGACTTTGGTTTCGTACTCTTTCCCCATGGCCTCTAACTCGGCCTGGGCATCTTCAACATCTTTCTGAAGCTGGGCCATGGCAGTGTCACGGCCTGGCATAATCTCCATAAGTTCATTGGAGTTGATGTAACCGAGTTTGATGTTTTTCTGAGCCATAGCATTGCCACCGAAGGCAAACAGGGCTACCAATACTACGATAAATCCTTTCTTCATGTTGTTTTGTATGTTGTTTTGTTCTTATAAGTCATTCTTCTCAGCATTCGCCAAAATAAAGTGCAACGGATTAACGGACTTCCTTACGAGAGTTGTCGCGGGCTTCACCACGGCTATTGCCCGATTTACCGGCGGCAGCGGGCGCGGCATTGCTAGCCTCAAGTGCAGAATTGGGCTTGATTCCCATCAACTCAAGCACCTGATTGCTAATATCGTATTTTTCGCCCACATAGAGCACCGTGGCAGAAGCCGCCTTGTCGAAGACGAAAGCAAAATTCTTCTCATGGGCGATACGTTCAATGGTGTTGTAGACACGGTCTTGCACAGGTTTGATAAGTTCTGTACGCTTTTGGTCAAGGTCGCCACCAGCAGAAAAACGTTGGCGCTGAAGGTTGCGAAGTTCTGTTTCTTTATTGCGAATTTCTTCCTGACGACGTTGCTTGAGATTGTCTGGCAAAAGATATGCCTCTTGTTGATAACGCTCGCGAAGCTCATCAACTTCCTGCTGCTTGACCTCAATTTCACCCTTCCATTCATCAATATACTTATTAATTTTGCTGAGGGCCTGATTATACTCTGGCATCCTCCGCATAATATAATCAGTATTGACACAAGCATATTTCTGCGCTTGCACAGTGGACAAGAATGCCATGAGAAAGAAGAGTGCTAGAGAGCGTTTTTTCATGGTCATATGGTGCGATCAGTCTATACTTTGTCCAATACTGAAATGGAAGTGGGAACCGCCATTGGCACCATCAAATCCATAACCCCAGTCAACACCGATGAGGCCAAACATAGGCATGTAAACACGGACCCCGAGACCGGCAGAGTTATAGATATTGAACGGTTGGAAGTCTCGAATGTCGCTCCACGCGTTGCCACCTTCAAGGAATCCGAGCACCCAAATGGTGGCACTGGCGCTCTCAATGATAGGCTGCCGAACCTCAAGGGTGTATCGATCAAAAACTGCAGCACCGTCGTCGGGACTAAGGGAATTGTTCTCATAGCCACGCAAAGGCACCACTTCGCGGCCATCAAGCATCCAGGAGGAGAGTCCATCGCCACCAAGGAAATAACGCCCGAAAGGAGACGTACCGATACTTTTGTTATAGGAGCCGAGCCAACCAAAACGAGCACGGGCATTGAGCACCACATCACCCACAAGGTTTAGCATCCAAGACCCACGAAGGTTGACCTTATAGTATTCTACCCAACGATATTTGTCCTGCGCACTGAGAGTGGAATAGTCCTTGTTAGTGAACGCAGAATATGGAGGGGTTACGTAGCCAGAAACAGAGATTTCGGAGCCGCTTCGAGCATAGATGGGCGAATCAAGAGAGTTGCGGCTGATAGTTAGCCCGTAGGAGAAATCATTGGCCTTGCCATCGGTGAAAGCAGTACCAGCGAGAATGGTATAGTTGTGAAGGTTATAATGTTTGTAGGAAAGGCTGTGCGAAATAATGAAATAGTCATCCGGCCATTTGAGACGTTTGGCAAGGGATATGCCGCCTCCGGTGAGTCGGAGACTATAATAGCGAGAATCGGAATGATCAGTATAGTAATAACCGTTACTGTAGAGATTGTGGTAGGCCGATACGCTAAGGGACTGGGGACGACGCCCGCCAAGCCAAGGTTCGGTAAAGGAGGCATTGAGAGCGTAATAGTAGGTACCGTTGGTAACGGCATTGATGGACAGTTTTTGCCCATCTCCAGCTGGCAAAGGTTGCCATGCGCTCTTCTTGAAAATATTACGAGCAGAAAAGTTATTAAGCGTAAGACCTATCTGACCAATAATCATACCACTGCCATAGCCACCCTGGAGCTGAATCTGGCTAGTGTTGCCTTCTTCAAGTTTGTAAACAACATCCACGGTACCGTCTTTAGCGTTGGGTTTGACATCCGGAATGATGGTCTCCTCTTTAAAATAACCAAGAGTAGCAAGCTCACGACGACTGCGCATGATGGCATCGCGACTGAAAAGGTCGCCAGGACGAGTGTGAAGTTCACGCATGATGACACGGTCATTGGTAACGGTATTGCCCTCAAGGAGGACATTGCGTATACGAGCCTGCTTCCCCTCAATGATTCGGATTTCGATATCAATAGAGTCCCTTTCTACACCCACCTCTACCGGAGTGGCATTGAAAAAGAGGTATCCGTTGTCCATGTAGAGGGAACTGATATCGGTACCTGCTGGGTTGTAGCTAATATTCTGCTCGAGAAGGGTACGGTTGTACGGATCTCCTTTGTTGATGCGGAGATGCTTAGAGAGCATCTCCGTAGGATAAATGGTGTTACCGGAAAAAGTAACATTGCGAAAGTAGAACTTTTGGCCTTCGTGAATCTTGACCCTCACTATCAGTCGGTCTGTCTTGGTGCCAGTATTATGGACGGAATAGACCGTGTCGGATATAATGCGGGCATCCCGGAAACCATTCTCATTATAATAGGCAATAATGCTCTCCAAATCCTCATTGAATTTAGCCTCCTGATACTTAGAAGCCTTCCAGAAAGCAGGGGTCCAAAAATAGAACTTCTTGAAGTAGTTGACATCATGGGTGTTCTTCATCTGTTGCAACAGTTTGTTGCTACTAACACTATCATTACCCTCAAAAATAATCGAATCTATCTTGACTTTGCGACCAGTTTTGACATCAAAGTTAATCATGACACGACCGTCCTTGTTTTGGGTGATAGTGTCGGCGGCGATGGTGGCATCAACGGCTACATTGGTGTAGCCTTTCTCAAGATAATAGGCACGAATCTTGTTTTTCGAAGTGGCAAGAAGGTTCTCTGTAACAACGTCACCGGCGGCAATTTTCATATCCTCCTTTAGTTTGTCAACATCGTTTTTCTTAACCCCATCGAAATGAAAATAGGAAAGCTTAGGACGGCTACGAAGCTCGATTTCGAAGAAAATTTTATTGTCTTGAATGCGGGTGACGTAAATCTGAACATCCTCAAAAAGACCTTGCTTCCAAAGTCGGTCAACAGCGGTAGCAAGTTTGTCGCTTGGAACACGAATCTGGTCACCCACCTGAAGACCTGCTACAAGGAGAATCATACGGGTATCGTAATTTTCAGCACCGGAAAAAGTGATGCCCCCGATCTCATAGACCTTGGGAGTGAGGTAGTCAATATCATATTCCTGACCGCCGACAACAACTTGCGCAAAACTAGGAGCCGAAAGCATCAGCACCAAGAGCAAGGACAAGACAGAAAATACCTTCTTCATTCAGCGTGTTATACTATATTTTTAGCAGTGTATCGGCACAACAAGCGCACAACACTTTTGGTGCCTCGGTTCATCCATAACTCAATTTTGCCCGTTTTATTGTTGCCACCATGAAAAAAAGTGTCTTTACTGTGAGAGGGCGGAGATGCACCCTCATGCACTAAACAGAAGTTTTGGATTGGGAGAAATATCTCGACTACTCACTTGGAAACTTGGTCACCGGTTTTGCCGAATCGACGCTGACGAGATTGGTAGTCGTAAATGGCATCGTAGAAATTCTCGAGGCGGAAGTCAGGCCACAACTGGTCACTAAAGTAGAACTCGGTATAGGCCATCTGCCAAAGGAGGAAGTTGCTGATACGGAGCTCTCCACCAGTGCGAATGAGTAAGTCCGGATCAGGATAATTCCTGGTAGTAAGATAGTTACGTAAAGTATCTTCAGTAATAGACTCTGGGGTGAGTCGGCCATCGCGAGCATCAAAGCAAATTTGACGAAGTGCTTGGGCAGTTTCCCAACGGGCACTATAACTGAGGGCCACCACTAAAGTCATGGCGGTGTTATTGGCAGTCTCCCTCATACACTCGAAAAGTTTGTTGCGTGAACGCTCGGGAATACGATAGGTGTCGCCAATGGTCTCTAGCTTGACACCATGCTCCATCAAGGTTTTTGTCTCATCGCGTACTGCTTTGATAATAAGTTCCATTAGACCGTCTATCTCATCCTGTGGGCGATTCCAATTCTCGGTACTGAACGTGTAGAGAGTGAGGTATTTGACACCACAGTTTACGGCAGCCTCAACAGCCTCATGCACGGCCGTCATGGCATGCTGATGACCAAAAATGCGCCTGTGGGCTTGTTTTTGTGCCCACCGCCCATTCCCGTCCATGATAATGGCTACATGCTGTGGCACGCGGGACCTGTCAATATCTTCGAGTTTCATATCGATTTGTGTATTACATGTTTGCTACGTTTCCACAACCCACGACCCTACAACTCACAACTTCTACCCCGCATCCAACCAAAGAGCATCTCAGCGGAAAAGGTTATCGTAAGACAAAAATAGGAGTACCAATCGTCTAGAGAGGCATCCCCACGCTTGACTCCTACCCCGTTTACATAACCAGGCACTACCTCGCCACTACGGTCAGCAAGAGTGGCTGCCATGGAGGTTCCTTGGCTACTAAGGAGGTCTGCCCCAACATAAGTGGTGCTGACGTCATCAAGATAATCAGTCCAGGTCTTGCGCCAGCCATATTCAACCGTAATATGCATGTTATCAGTTATTCTCCAACGATATCCTACTCCAAATGGCACGCTAACCTCAACAAGTTTGTATTTCTGCCTGTCGCGATAAGCGGCAGAGCCTTGTCCCTCGGTACCAAGAGGTTGTAAGTCGTACCATTGTAGAGCCCCACCTGTGGGGTCGGCATATAACGCCTGTGGATTGAATTTGAAAAAAACTAAGCCAACAAAGACATAGGGCGTAGAACGTTTGAGAGTTGCTTTGTGGGCACCATATGGGAAAAAGTTGAATTCAGCACGAGCACCCATCTCCGCCACCATGGAACGGAAGCTAAGATTACGCCTAGCAATATAGTCGGCACTCTCAATGTGGCCATAAACACCCGTGATGGCACAAGACCAGCGAGAATCGAAATTGTAGCGCGCCACAACGCCACCAGCCATATTGACTTTGCCAAACATGCTTTGGTTGTTGAGATCCCCGATGTAGTTCATACCACCGAACGAAAGACCCAATTCGCAGCAGGACAAGAATGCCTGGGCTGTTGCAGAAATGGCAACCGTCAACAAAAGAAGTAACAAAAAAATACGTCTCTTCAAGTAGTTGGTTTTAAAAGGTTACCATTCTATGGACCAACAAATACTCTCCACCTGCATGAGAAGGTCACGCTTGGTCCAAGGTTTATTGCGAGGGCAGTAAACATAGCCAGTTAGCATTACCAGCTGTTTCTTGTCCGGAGAGAGAATAGTGTATGTAACGAAAGGCCCTCCCATGAAATCGCCAAATGTGCGCCACAACCCGCGGGTCTCAACGGCATATTCACTACTGTCGAAGTCAACTACCTTGGAACATATCGGGGCCAAATAGTTGCCCGCTTCGTCACGACGTCGCTCAATGCCCATATAACTGTTGTCGGTCGAGGCGGGAACATAACGCTTCATCGTTGTGTCGAGCCTGTCAAGGATACGCTCTTCTTCGAAATCTCCTTTCGACTCATAGGGGAAAACATCAATAAGAACACCTATGCCAAAATCTTTGGCTTCCTTACGCACCCACGCAAAACCAACATCCTCCTTTGCCAAAGAAAACTCATTGGAAAATATCAAGCCGAAACCAAACTTCTTTTTGATGGCCTGATTGACATCATAACCGTTCATGCCCTGGAATGCCTTTTGGACACGGCGGTGTTCTGCTTTGTAAAACTCATGGAACATGAGCTCTTGATACTTGCGGATATTGTTTTGGAGCGAACTAGCATCCTTGCAGGCAAAATCTACAATTACTTGCGGAGCAGCGTATTCATCAATGTGCATATAGACTTTGTCGGGGTTGTCGGGGTTGACATCAAGGAGGACAACATTGCGGTGAACCCTAAACATCTCTGTGTTTTCGTAGGATGACATAGGAATGTTGACAATGTCGAATTTTTTCTCCTCTTCAGGCAAGCCAAATTGTGGAGAGGCAAAAATAGAGTCGATAAGCAACTTGATATCAGTAGTATAAACGTCTCCGTCTGCCACAACAAGCAACTCTAGTGTTTTGCCTGAGGAACCTTTCTTTTGAACTGAATCGGCGCTTTCCCCATTACCACAAGAATAGACCACCAACACAACTGCCAACAGTAGGGGAAGAACTCCCAAGAACGACTTTCTCATATTTCTTCAGACTATAAATTTTAACATTAACGACACATGTCACGAATTATTGCCCCTGGCAATAATCTTTCTTTACCTACTACTGTTCCAACAGAAAAAGTCGCTGATGGCTTGAGTAATAGAGGTGGTGGGCAACTGAAGCTCGGCATGAGCCGCCGTGGCATCATAATACTCGCAAACCATGAGTTGACGAACATTTCGGGTGCAAACTTGCGTAGCCACACCACAACGGCGGAGTACATCTCCCAAAAAGCCTACTATAAAAAGCAACCAATTGGGCACCGAAAGGAGCCTCTGTCGATAGCCACAAACATGAGCCTGAAGCTGATAGAACTGGCGAAGGGTCAAATTTTCGCCCGTGACCAAATATCGGTTGCCATGGATGCCCATGATGAGTGCATTGACAATAGCCACAGCAACATCAGCCACATGTACAAAACTTTTGCCACCCTTTGGAACCAACATCACTGGCTTACGGTAAGCAGCAAGCAAAAGCGCGCCGGAACTGGGCTTAGTGTCGTAGGCCCCCACCATGAATCCTGGATTGACAATAACAATATGTCCCTCCGGATGACAAGATGCACCCTCTTGAAGGCAACACTCCCCTTCCCGCTTGCTACGACCGTAAAAAGAATCGGAAAAAGGCGGTTGGGCAGATTCCTGCTCGGTTGCCGGACAAGTGGGAGACCCATATCCGATAGTGTTGGCGGTGCTAGTATGCACAAGACGGGTAATATGCTGCCGCTCCATCAGTTGCAGGAGTCTACCACAAAGGTCGCGATTGACTGGCAAGTAGTCCTCATAGTGTAGCAACGACATGTCTGTAGTCCCAGCGCAATTGATAATGGCATCACACCCCAACGCCGCCCTACTCAAGTCATCGTCACTCAGAATCGATCCCTTAAAAATACTAAGGGATTCAAGGTGAGGAAATCCAACAGTATGGATAGCTACGGGATTCCGCAACAGGGCATGCACCTCGTACCCGCGTTGCAGAAGTAACTTCAACACATTGTGCCCAAGTAGTCCATTGCCTCCTAAAAGAAGAACAGCCATTTCAACCCACGCTACAACCCGGGGCAACAAACTGGCTAGGGCTGACAAGAACAAGCCTGCCATCCTTATCCTCTGCGCTGAGAATCATTCCTTCACTTTCAACACCCTTTAGCTTGCGTGGAGCAAAGTTGGCTATAAAACAGACCTGCATACCCACCAGTTTTTCCGGTTCGGGATAGAACTTGGCAATACCACTGACAATGGTTCGTGTACCCATGCCATCCTCTATAAGGAATCTAAGCAACTTATCGGCCTTAGGTACCTTGGTACACTCCAAAACAGTCCCCACTCGGATGTCCAGTTTGCCAAAATCGTCGAATGCCACAACAGGTTTCACAGTTGCAGGAGCCCAAGCATTTAGAGCATTCTGCTTCTTGGTTTCCAACAGTTTGTTGACTTGCCGCTCAATAGTGTCATCATCTATCTGCTCAAAAAGCAATTCTGGCTTCTCCATCATAGTGCCAGCAGTCAGAAGCTGGGCACTACCCGCATCGCACCAACGGAGATTCTCGCCAAGGTTCATCATGCGGCGAATCTTGGTAGCTGTGAAGGGGAGGAACGGCTCGCAGACGACAGCCAGATTGGCACAAATCTGCAACGAGAGGTTCATCACTGTGGCAGTGCGATCCGGATTACTCTTAATGAGTTTCCATGGCTCGGTGTCGGTGAGGTATTTGTTGCCCAAACGGGCCAAATTCATCATTTCAGCCAAAGCCTCACGGAAGTGGTAAGACTCAATGCTTCGACCCACCCGCTCGGGAATAGCAGCCATCTCGGCAATAGTTTCTTGCTCCAACTCGCTCCAAGGACCTGCGGCAGGAACTTTACCTCCATAGAACTTATGCGTGAGCACGAGGGTTCGATTGACAAAGTTGCCAAGAACGGCCACAAGTTCGGAATTGTTTTTAAGTTGGAAATCCTTCCACGTGAAGTCGTTGTCCTTGGTCTCAGGAGCATTGCTACAGAGGGTGTAACGGAGCACGTCCTGTTTGCCTGGGAACTCTTTCAGGTACTCATGTAGCCACACGGCCCAGTTGCGAGAAGTACTGATTTTGTCGCCCTCAAGGTTAAGGAACTCGTTGGCGGGAACATTCTGCGGAAGGATGTAACTACCATCGGCATGAAGCATGGAGGGGAAAATAATGCAGTGAAAAACAATATTGTCCTTTCCTATGAAGTGCACCAACTTGGTATCCTGATCTTTCCACCATTTCTCCCAATCATTGCCCTTGAGCTGTTTTGTGAAACTGATATAGCCAATAGGGGCGTCGAACCAAACATAAAGCACCTTGCCCTCAACACCCTCAATCGGAACCTTGACACCCCACTCAAGGTCGCGGGTGACGGCACGAGGCTGCAGACCAGCATCTATCCATGATTTGCACTGACCATAGACATTGGTCTTCCAGTCGCCTTTGTGCTCCTCCAAAATCCACTGGCGCAACCAAGGTTCGTCCTCGTTGAGCGGAAGATACCAGTGCCTAGTTTCCTTCATGACAGGAGGGTTGCCGCTGAGCGCTGACTTGGGATTAATCAAGTCGGTGGCATTGAGGGACGTACCACACGCTTCGCATTGGTCGCCGTAGGCGTGCTCATTGCCACAATGGGGGCAGGTGCCAGTGATGTATCGGTCGGCAAGAAACTGGTGAGCATCCTCATCGTAGTACTGCATGGATGTTTTCTCAACGAACTTGCCAGCCTCGTAAAGCTTCTTAAAGTACTCCGCTGCAGTTTTGTGATGTTCTGGGCTGGATGTGCGACCATAGATATCAAAAGTGATGCCCAACTCCTTGAAGGACTCCTTGATAATGCCGTGGTAGCGATCCACAATGTCCTGCGGAGTGACGCCTTCGCGACGGGCCTTGATAGTAATGGGCACGCCATGCTCGTCACTACCACCTATGAACACCACCTCTTCACCCTGGCTACGAAGGTACCGCGCATAGATATCGGCTGGAATATAAACGCCGGCAAGATGACCAATATGTACCGGGCCGTTGGCATACGGAAGGGCAGATGTGATGGTATAGCGCTTGTAACGCCTGTCTTTTTCAGTATATATCATTGTGTATTAGTCTTTATATGTTAAAGTTACGTTCTCTCCGTCCTGATTGGTGTAGGAAGTGGGAAAGCCGATAGTGTTGTACTGATAGGTACGGGTAATGGTTTTATCAACAGGAATGTCTTGCCCAAAACTGCGACCATTGACCATGAGATAAACCATCGGCCAATAGGAAGCATATTCCGAAAGGAATTCTGGGCATTCCTCGGGAAGCGAAACCACCACTTCCAAACGCAGGTTACCCATGGCGTGTGCTGATGTAAAGTTGTTGGCAGAGAGCGACATGGGCTGTAGCGAAATGCCGCGATACCAAAGCCCAAGGAAAGGATTATACTTGTCATCATAAGTATAGTCCACATTCACATCGCCCGAAATGGTGAAAGCAAAAGAGGAATCGCCCATGCTTTGCACAATCAGTGGTAGGAGTAAACTGCCCATGGAGCCCAATTGCTCGGAAAACGCATCACCAGCAATTGCAAAGAGGTCACTTATTGAAATCTCACCACTAATATTGGCAGTTAGCGACTCCTGAGACACATTGCCATCACTACTCCATGTAAGGACATCGCTAAGGGTGGGATTCTTGAAGTCAAGGTCGGCAGAGGACAGGTCAAGATTCATGTATTCACTGGCATACTTGCGTGCAAAATACCAAACCAAATCGTCGGAAATATCTGTGTAATCAACTCGGTTGAGTTTACCACCAGCATACCCTACTGTGCCTACAGCAGCAATGCCACCGTGGAAACGGACTGACATGCGGTCAAGCATACCTTCATCGTATGTAAATAAACAAGTGAAATTGGAGCCATCGGCAAGAATTGTGCTTGTGGTCATACGACCGCTACCATTATAGGTAAGGTTGTACCCGGTGCTATTGTCAGCATCGGATATACCAATAAGTTGCTGAGGGCTGTTGCCACTCCAACTCCACTCCTGGTTGATACCGGTACCAACAACCGTGGAAAGATGTTTGCCGGGGTTGAAAACGCCCTCAACATAGGTAGGATTGACGTATTCGTCCTCAGGCTCCACTTTGTCTTTCTTGCACGACACTGCGCCAACCATCAAGGCTACTGCGCATATCACAACGACTGCCCTTTTCTTCATATTTAGTAATTTACGACTGTCTCTCGACTGTTGTTTATTTAGCCATTGACATAAATCTTATCTTACATGGAAACAAACAGTTGCCACCAAATCAACGGCAATGTACACTAATACGGGCTAGGCTTTGACACCGACCCAAAGCCGAGGCTACTCGGCAGGACTCCCTTCTTCGGAATCTTCCTTTTTGTCGTTCTCGTCAGAGGTCAGTTTGCCCGCATTAAGCAGGATGTTGTACCATATAAAGAGCTTCTTAGCATCGGAAACGTGAACACGCTCGGTATCATAGTCGGGAAGTACCTTGCCCAACATTTCAAAAAGGGTGGCGCTGTCCGCTTTCTTGGGGTCGAACTCTGTGGGCTTAGCTTCCAACAACTTGTAGATGTTCTCGAATATCTCCTCGAGGGGCCTCTCGTCATTGGTGGTGTACATACGAATCTCGCTCAACTGGCTGATATTGCTGGTAGCAAAAACAGGAAATTTCGCATTGGTAACCAAGTTTTTAACGATAGCACCATTCCTAGTGCGAGATACTAACTCATTCAAATCGGGTTTGCCGGAAACGGCTAAGATGTTTGAAAGATTCATCGTGATGTCAATTATTTGTAAATTGTAAAATTCAGTGTGATGTCAATTATTTGTAAATTGTAAAATTCAGTGTGATGTCAGTTACTTGTAAATTGTAAGGTTCAAAAAAGAATGAGAGTATAGTACTCCCCATTTTTAGACAGGGTTAATATTCAGTTATACTCATTGT
>CAZAAK010000001.1:0-88996 GCA_964483145.1 uncultured Bacteroidaceae bacterium | reverse complement strand
CTAGGCTTCGGGCTGGGTATTTATGCTCTTTTGAGTTTTACCGGACAGCAATATAACCAATTACCACGCTGGGGCAGAAAGGATGCCGATTCTTGAGTGCATCTAGACGTGGCAAGGGCCAACACCCTCCAACCTACCCCCCTACCCGCATAAGCTAGGCAACAACGCCAAGGTCTAAAAAACGGGAATGCCCATTAAAGGGGCTTAGCAAATGACATAGTTGGAACTCAAATACCTAAAAAAAATAGATGCCTACAAGGTGGGCATCTATCAATCATCAAAAAAATTTACTATGAAAACTTCTTTTCTACTCTGTGGCTAAAAACTACAACACCTTACCGAAAAACCTTATCCCTGATATCTTAAGTAACTTAAGAAGCCATTGAGTTTTGCAAACTAGCCTAATAAGACTCGTTGCAAGATAGTGAACACAGGCTGTGCAACCTTAAAGCCACTTTTCGTACCCCGGGAGGGACTTGAACCCTCACGCCATTGCTGACAGCAGATTTTGAGTCTACCGCGTCTACCATTCCGCCACCAGGGCATGATTTCTTCTCTCGAAATCGGTTGCAAAAGTACTCATTTTTTTTGACATGACAAATTTTTTTTTCGGAAAAGGCGCTATTCAACAAAAAAAATGTATCTTTGCATCCTCTAAATCAATTAAAAATGGGCGAAAAAAATTCTGATAAAGTATTCATTTTTGCGGGTCGTGCAACCGAAAATTTGGCTCAAAGAGTGGCCGAAATCTACGGTATTCCGTTGGGAAATTCAACAGTTTTCCAGTATGCCGACGGCGAATTCCAGCCTTCATATGAAGAAACAATCCGTGGCGGCATCGTCTTCATCATCCAGTCAACAACGCCTCCTACCGACAACCTCTTTGAACTGCTAATGATGGTTGACGCAGCCAAACGCGCCTCGGCAGAGAAGATTATTGCGGTGATTCCTTATTATGGTTTTGCCCGTCAGGACCGCAAGGACAAGCCACACGTGCCCATCGCCTCCAAACTGATTGCCGACATGATTACCGCTGCAGGAGTGGACCGCGTGATTTGTATGGACCTCCATGCAGACCAGATTCAGGGATTCTTCAACATCCCAGTGGACCATCTTTTCGGCAGTTCGCTGTTCATGCCCTACATCCGCGAGAAGTTCAACATCGAGGATGTGATGTTTGCTAGCCCCGACATGGGCGGTAGCAAGCGAGCCGGCATGTATGCCAAAACACTGAACAACAGCTTTGTAATCTGCTACAAACACCGCAACAAACCCAACGAAATTGGTGAGATGCGCCTAATTGGCGATGTTAAGGACAAGCACGTCATCCTCTTGGACGACATTATAGACACCGGCTCAACCATTTGCAAGGCGGCAGGCATTATCATGGAGAGCGGTGCCAAGAGTGTACGCGCCATGATCACCCACCCCGTGCTGAGCGGCAATGCCATAGAGAAGGTTGAAAACTCGCAATTGGAAGAGTTGGTGACCACTGACACCATTCCCCTAAAGCGTAAGAGCCCCAAGATTCACGTGCTGAGTTGCGACTGGCTATTGGCTGAGGCTATCCGCCGAGTGGTGAAATACGAGTCGCTAGACAACCTCTACGAGACCACCCTGCACCACAAGGGCATCATCAAGAGGATGAACTAAGGCCGGCAAGACCCCGCGGTTTGCCTATGAATGAGACAATAGAAAAGAACACTGGTCGAAAGACCTCATTAATAACAAAACAAAAAACAAAAAAAATGAGAGTAGTATCATTGAGCGGTTCTCTGAGAGAGAACGTAGGGAAAAAAGATGCTAAGGCTCTGCGTCGCGACGCAAAAGTGCCTTGCGTGATGTATGGTAAAGGCGAGCAGTATCTGTTTGCTGTACCTCAGACCGATTTTCAGCGCATTCTGTTCAACCCCGAGCCTTGCTTTGTTGAGATAGAGCTTGGCGGCGTGAAACATCGCGCCATGTTGAAGGACATCGACTTCCACCCTGTGACCGAAATCGTGTACCACTGCGATTTCTACGAGTTGAACGACAACAAGGAGATTGTAATGTCCATCCCCGTGCACACCACCGGTACCTCCACCGGTGTGATGAAGGGCGGCAAACTAGTCTACAAACAGAAAAGGCTCAATGTAAAGGCCCTTCCCTGCAATATGCCCAGCGAAATTCTGATCGACATCACCAACCTGGACATTGCCCAGCGTTGCAAGGTGCAGGATATTGCGCAAGAGAACTATCGCATCCTGAACCCGCAAAGCAGCGAAGTGGTTGTTGTGAACAGCACCCGCAATGCCGTTGCCGACGATGCATCTGCCGCCGAGTAAACCCCGTACAGAGAACAGAAAAAAGAGCCGCACAGAGGCGGCTCTTTTTTTATATGAAAGAGGAAAATGCATAAATCAGGATTTGTAAATATCATCGGCAACCCTAATGTGGGCAAGTCGACTCTGATGAACGCCCTGGTGGGCGAACGTCTCAGTATCATCACTAGCAAGGCACAAACCACCCGACACCGCATCATGGGCATCGTTAACGGGGAGGATTTCCAGATAGTCTACACCGACACTCCCGGCATCGTAAACCCGCACTACAAACTACACGAACAGATGATGGGCTTTGTGCACAGTGCCCTGGAAGATGCCGACCTGTTCCTACTAGTGACCGAAATTGGCGAAACCTTCAAAAACCAGGATGTGCTGACAAAGATTATCAATAGCAACACACCGGTAATACTGGCCATCAACAAAATAGACTTAAGCGACCAACAAACCATCCGCGACCGCATAGCCTATTGGCAAAATCAAATTCCGCGAGCCGTTGTTGTGCCTTGCTCAGCCACCGAAGGCTTCGGCACAGACACCATCTTCGACCACATTGTGGAGCTACTGCCTGAAAACCCACCCTACTTCCCCAAGGACGAGCTAACCGACCGCTCCATGCGCTTTTTCGTAAGCGAGATTATCCGTGAGAAACTGCTGCTCTACTATCAAAAGGAAATACCCTACAGCTGCGAAGTGGCAGTGGAGAGCTATCAAGAAAAGGAGGGTGTGGACAGCATCCGCGCCGTCATCTTTGTGGAGAGGGAATCGCAAAAAGCCATCCTCATAGGGCATCAAGGCAAATCCATCAAGAAGGTGGGCATCGAGGCCCGCAAGAATATTGAGGAGTTCACCGGCAAGAAATGCTTCCTAAACCTTTACATAAAGGTGATGAAAGACTGGCGCAACAGCGACCGCGCCTTAAAACTGTTCGGATACGAAACTGAATAACACCTACGCCCCCGAGCCACAAGCTAGCCCCTAGTAGTACTTAATATCGCGCTCGACAACGTAAACGGGAACTTTCTTGTCGTTTTCGAGTTGGTACTCATAACGGGTAACCCAGTTGCCTTCCTCGTCGTAACGGTACTCGAAGAGGGTGATTGTGAGTTCGGGCTCGTTGGGATTTTCGTAGAAATCGTAGAGGGTAGCACTAACAGGCTCGTTGTGCCCGTCGTATTCGTAGCGAATCTCCTGCACCTTCTCGCCCTTGGCATTGAAGACGACCGTCTTGAAGACATTGTCGTTTTCGCCGTAGATATAGACCTCACGACGGAAGACGTTGTTGGCGTGGTCGTTAAAACTGCGCTGGCTGAGACGACCTTGGGCATCGTATTTGTAAAGTACGCGACTTTCGATTTGGCGCTCCTCGTCTTCCACGTAGACCTCGGTAAGGATAAGGTCGGCATCGTAAAGATAGTAGGTGCGGCCGATGACATTCTCGTTGGGGTCAAGAATATGTTCAAGGGTAACCAAGCCAAAACCGTCGTGTTTGTATTTGGTCTTGAAGATCATGTCCTCCTCGTTGGAGAGGTAGGACTGGCTGCGGCGTTGCCCGTCTTGCTTGTACACCGTCATCAGACGCTCCATGACGGAGCCACGGCCGGTGGCATTGGCCTGCGGGTCGGCCTCATACATAACCGAGAGGACATCCTTGACCTCTCCGTGGAGGCCGTCGCGCTGACAGTCCGAAATGCGGTCGGGCATGCGTTGACCAGTTTTTTGCGGAGCATTGGCGCGGCGCTGCACAGCCTGATTGGGCCTGTCGTTGATACGACCGCGCAGGTTATCGTTGTTTTGGGCGGACAGAGCACCTGCCACACTCAATAATAAGGTTGCAATCAAAAACTGCTTTATTTTCATAATTCGCTATCTTCTATTATATTGCACTTATATTCGAGAACTTTCCTCCTCAATTTTGAACCTTCAAAGTTACAAAAAAAAACGGATATGGGGAAAATTTAGTATCTTTGCAGCTGATAAAAAAACAAAATACTACTGTGGAAACCACAATACTAAGCTGTTTCATAGGTTATACGATACTTCTTTTCGTTGTGATGTGGCTCTCCTCGAGAAAGAGTTCCGACAACGATTCTTTCTTCCGCGGACAACGCAAGTCGCCCTGGCCAGTAGTGGCCTATGGCATGATAGGGGCCTCGCTTTCGGGGGTGACCTTTATGTCGGTGCCAGGGGGGGTCTACTATGGGCAATTCACTTACATGCCGCTGGTTTTTGGCTACGTGCTCGGCTATGTGGTAATTGCGATGGTGCTCCTGCCCCTTTATTACAAGCTCAACCTCACCTCCATCTACAGCTATCTGGAGCAACGCTTCGGCCTAGCCTCGGAAAAGACGGGTGCGCTATTCTTCATCGTTTCACGCCTGTTAGGGTCGGCGTTGCGGATGTACTTGGTAGTATTCGTCTTGCACGAGTTTGTCTTCAAGGCGTGGGGCTTGCCGTTTTGGGTGCCGGCGGTAATATTCATTGCCACTATCCTACTCTACACCTTCCGCAGCGGAGTAAAAACAGTAGTGTGGACCGACATGCTGCAAACCACCTTCCTGCTGGCGGCGGCGCTAGTGTCGGTACTAGTAATCCTGAAAGAATTAGGAATCAGCTATAGCCAGCTGATGCAATACTCGGCCGACCACGGCTACACGCGGATATTCGAAACCGACCCCACCGCGAGCAAATATTATTGGAAACAGATACTAAGTGGCATGTTCATCACCATCACCATGACAGGTCTAGACCAAGATATGATGCAAAAGAACCTCACTTGCAAAAACTTGCGAGATGCCCAAAAGAACGTGCTCACCAGTAGCGCGCTATTTGTTGTGGTGAACATACTCTTCCTGAGTTTGGGCGCGGCCCTGATTGCCTACGCAGAGAGCACCGGCTTTGCCCTACCAACAAACGAAGCTGGCACGGTGGTGGGCGACAAGATATTCCCATCCATAGCCTTCCACCTGAGTAGCTTCACTGCGGTGGTGTTTGTGCTGGGTATGGTGGCGGCAGGCTACTCTAGCGCCGATGGCACCCTAACGGCACTGACAACCACCTTCTGCTTTGACTTTTTGGGCTTTGGATCAAAAAAAGGGAAAGTACCCAACACCGGAAAGCTTAACGAGCTAACAGTCAGAAGGCTAGTACATATCGGCTTTGCGTTGCTGTACTTGCTAGTGATTATAGCCTTCCGCCCATTCCACAACCAATCGCTGATTGACACGCTATTCGACATTGCAGGGTTTACCTATGGGCCATTGCTAGGTCTTTATTCATTTGGTTTGTTCACTCGTTGGAAAGTAAAAGACAAATGGGTGCCGGCAATTGCAGTGCTCTCGCCCGCAATCTGTTATCTACTGAAAATATACATGCCACTGTGGACAGGCTACCACTTTGGCTTTGAAATACTGCTCCTAAACGGGCTACTGACATTTGCGGGACTAGCAATGGTACGTGAGAAAAACCTAAGCGGGCCAACGGACACAAACTTAAAAAAATGAAAGGACACGACGACATGACAAAGCGAAATTTGTTGATTGCAGCAGTTTGTGGGCTACTGTTTAGCGGTTGCTATACAGTGACTCCTGTGGGCAAAAACAGCAAAAACAACGGGGGCGGACTCTACTATGCCCTGCCAATGACCCAAATATGCGTGGACGTAACTTACCAGTACTACGACCTAACTGAGGCCATCTTCAGCGAGTTCGCCTCGGAAATGCTGGCCCTGGACAATTTTGACGCAGAGAAACCCTATCGCATCAAGGACATTGCCACATCCTATACCGTCACCGCCGACCCCAATGGCTACTACTATGTCAACCCAAACGGCATCGCCATTCAGGTGGACAACCGTCACTTGTTGCGTTCGGTGGGTATGACGCCCCGCGAGGCCAACGAGCAACTGGGCTCGCCGGAACCCACAGACCAAGTAGTGGCCACCGATGCCAAATTGGTTCTACACAATGCCACTGCCGACAAAATGCTACCCACCTACAACCTCTACGACCGGACCGATACTTTTTACGTGAAAGGCGACCAGCCGGGTCGGCCTACTGGCACATCCACCAAAAAAGCCCCCCGCTCAATGAGACAAAGGGCACAGGCCGCCGCCTCGGAAATTGCCGAACTAGAGGACCAACGGGCCGAGATTAGCATTTCGGACCGCTATACCGTTGAAGGCAAAGAACAGATGTTGCGGCAGTTAGAAGAGAAGGAGCGGACGCTGATGGCGCAATTTATTGGCAAGCCCGTGGTGGAAACCGTTCATTTTTTCCTTCAACCACGCCCCCTCTCCAAAGCTAGCGACACCTTACAGCAGACCATACTGTTCTATTTCAGCCGTGCAGAAGGCATCTGCGATGAGGATGACTATGATGCCATGCCTGTGAGCTGCGCTTTGAGGCCCGACAAATCGCTGCAGGAAGTCCGCCAGTTCAGCCGCGACAAAAAAAACAATATCTTCACCCGTAGCTCACGCAACTTCAAGTACAGGATGCCCTCGCAAGCGCAGATGAACCTTCACTGCGAGTTGTTCGACTACCAAGTGACCCTGCCTGTGGCCCAATATGGCCCCATTATCGACTTGCCACACAAAAAATTCAAGGTCCTCTTCGACCCCACCAGTGGTGCCATACTTTATTACGAGAACTAAGTGAACTTCTACACCACCATACTCGGCTCGGGAGCAGCACTGCCCACAATGAGACGCCACTGCAGCGGGCAAGTGGTGAACATCAATGGTTTCCGCATTCTTTTGGACTGTGGTGAGAGCACCCAAACACAGATGCGCGTCCACCACCAAAAACTACAGTCGATGGCAACTATCTGCATCACCCACCTGCATGGCGACCACTTCTTTGGGCTACCTGGGTTGCTCAGTAGCATGCATCTTTGCGGGCGCAGAGAGCCCGTGGAGATTTTCGCCCCCAAAGGAATTGCCGAGGCCATTACTACCCTCATGCGGGTGGCGGAAAGCCATCAGGAGTTCGAGATCCATTATCACGAGCTGAGCCATACCGAAGGAATCGAACAAGTGTTCGAAAACCCTCGTTGCAGCATATATGCCTTCCCTCTATTGCATTCGGTACCAACCTACGGATACCTGATTGAAGAGAAACCGCGTGGAAAGAATGCTGCCCGGCGCTATGCCTATTGCACCGACACTGGATATACCGAGTCTTTCCTGCCCTACATACACAAAGTGGACCTACTTTGCCTAGAGAGTACTTTCAACAATGCCTTTGCCAGTGTGGCCATCGAAAAACTGCACTGCACCACCTCGCAAGCCGCCACCTTGGCCTTGAAAGCGGAGGCTCAACAACTGTTGCTCACGCACATCAGCGCCAGATTCAAAGAGCCGGAAAAACTGTTGGCAGAGGCTCAGGCCATCTTCCCCAACACGCTGATTGCGGCAGACGGGGAAAGATATGAGGTGCACTATCCTAAAGCGACCGACCCATGACGCCCAACGTTCAAGGGTACGCAACTAGCCTTGCTAGGTCTATATATCTCTTGCCGGCAAACAGCACTTCCTTGCACCACTCCGCAAAAGTCTGAAAAACGGGTACGCCCGAAGCGGATCTGTCGGGGCAGGGTCTCCGCATCGTTTGTCTCAAATCAAATTATTACTGTCCGGCAAAACTTTTTTGCTTCGACAAAAATCTGACTGACACTTTTTACGAGGTGCCAGTCATTTTTCTTATCCTCGTTCTGTCCAATAATATTTTGCCAAAAAGGTACTATCAAGGGCAGAGATAGTCATTTTTATCGGACAGCAATAAAAGCAATAAGAAAATGATGCTAAGTTCCGGCTGAATGAGCAGGCAAATACCACCAATGGCAACATATTTTATCGGCGTGCCGACAGTAGCAGACCCGTAGCAGCCCGCGCGACAAAATGGTGGCAAGTGTCACACACCAATTTTCGGGGAGCCATGTAGGGCAACATGCAAATCTTCAAAGACCTAATGCAGCAGTATACCAAAACCGATGGGTGGCGCACCTGTAACCTAGTGGTAGGTTGTAGGTAGAGTCGTTTTTTTGTTTACCTTTTACTTAGGTTTCTTTTACCTTTTATTTACCTATTGTTTAGGTTAGGTAAACAAAGAGTAAATGAAATGTAAAAGAAACCTAAACAAAACGTAAACAAAAAGGCGAATTTACTCATACTTTATCACTTGGGCATGGACTATCTAGCCAGTCGGAGCACGCTTGCAGAGGCCAAGATTCTTTGTTGGGTATCAAAAGGCACAGTGTTTTCCCCCAAGAGGTGCCACAGTTCGCCTTACGCCTATGTACTACATGGATTTTGCCGCATTCGCGGGAAGTCCTAACAATACGTGGGTCGGGATTGCCGCCAATGAGATGCACAAGACGCTACTAGAACTGGCACTTTTCAATTTTTTGTGGGGTGGCTTACCTTTCAGAAAAGAACGCCCAAAGTACTATTTTTGTTGAGCTTTGGGCATGTGTTGATGTCTTTTTGAGTTTTGCCGAACAGCAATAAATTCGAATGCACGCAAACCATAACCGACAGGAAGTTTTCGGCAAGAGAGGAGAAATAGGATTGGAAGTGGATTTTTTTTCGTATATTTGCAAACTTGCATTGCCATAGAGCAAGTGAGCAACATCTTGTCACACAACAGAATAATAATATTAAATAATATAATAATGGCAAATTTCCTGTCCAAACTGTTTGGCACCAAATCCGACCGAGACATGAAAAGCGTAAAGCCGATGCTTGACGCCATCTTGTCGGTTTATCCCGAAATTCAGAAACTGAGCAACGATGAATTGCGAGCCAAAACGCTTGAATTCAAATCAAAAATAGGCAACGAGGTGGAAGCCGAAGAAAAAGAGCTAGCCAGCTTGCATGAACGTATCGAAAACGAATACGACATGCCCGTTGACGAGAAAGAGGACATATACAAGCGCATCGATAAATTGGAGAAAGACTCCTATGAAAAGACCCAAAATGTCCTCAATCAGATTCTGCCCGAAGCCTTTAGCGTGGTAAAGGAGACTGCACGCCGTTTTTGCGAGAACGAAGAGGTGGAGGTCACCGCTACGGACCACGACCGGGAGTTGGCTGTGAAGCGCGACAACGTCAGAATCGAAGGCGACAAAGCCATCTACAAGAACAGTTGGATGGCCGGAGGCAACCTGATAAAATGGGATATGGTACACTACGACGTGCAGCTCATTGGCGGCATTGTCCTGCACAACGGCAAAATTGCCGAGATGGCTACCGGTGAGGGCAAAACCTTGGTAGCCACATTACCGGTGTACCTGAATGCACTGCCCGGCAAAGGAGTGCATGTGGTGACTGTGAACGACTACTTGGCCAGGCGCGACTCGGAATGGATGGGCATGTTGTATGAATTCCACGGCTTGACGGTCGACTGCATCGACAAACACGAACCTCACAGCGACGAACGCAAAGCCGCCTATCGTGCCGACATTACCTTTGGCACCAACAACGAGTTTGGTTTCGACTACCTGCGCGACAACATGAGCCGTAACCCCGAGGAATTGGTACAACGCGGCCATAACTACGCCATCGTCGATGAGGTGGATTCCGTACTTATTGACGACGCCCGCACCCCTTTGATTATCAGCGGCCCTACTGGTAAAGGCGATGAAGACCAGGAATTCGACCGTTTCAAACCGGTTATCGAAAAGCTCTATAACGCCCAACGCGTGATGATTACCAAAGTCCTGGCCGATGCCAAGGCTGGTCTTGCGCAGAATCCCGACCCCAAACCCGAAGAAGAACCTGCAAAACTGTTGTTGCGCGCCTACCGTGGTCTACCCAAGAACAAGGCCTTGATCAAATTCCTCTCAGAGACAGGCATCAAGTCCATCCTGCAGCGCACCGAGAATTTCTACATGCAAGAGCAGAACAAATACATGCACATTATCGACGATGAGCTGTACTTTGTCATTGATGAAAAAAACCGCCAAGTGGAGCTCACCGAAAAAGGTATGGACTTTCTCACTACCCTCGGCGAAGACCGTAATTTCTACCAATTACCCGACATCGGTGCCATGGTTGCCGAAGTGGAGCAGAGCAGCCTCTCTCCCGAAGAAAAGGCCGAAAAGAAAGAAAAACTCTTCAGCGACTACGCCATCCAAAGCGACCGCGTGCATACCGTGGATCAACTGCTAAAGGCCTATACCCTCTTTGAAAAGGACGTTGACTATATCGTGGACGAAAACCGACAAGTAAAAATCGTCGACGAGCAAACAGGTCGTATTATGGAAGGCCGCCGATGGAGCGATGGTCTGCATCAGGCCGTGGAGGCCAAGGAAAATGCCAAAGTGGAAGCCGCTACCCAAACCTATGCCACTATTACCTTGCAGAACTATTTCCGCATGTACAAGAAGTTGGCCGGTATGACCGGTACCGCCGAAACGGAGGCCGGCGAGTTTTGGAACATCTACAAGCTAGATGTGGTAGTCATTCCCACCAACCGTCCTGTCGCCAGAATAGACATGGACGACAAAATCTACAAAACCAAACGCGAAAAATACAAGGCCGTTATTCAGGAGGTAGAGAACCTGATTAAAAACGGGCGCCCCGTACTAGTGGGTACCACCAATGTGGAGACCTCCGAGCTCTTGAGCAAGATGCTGAAGATGAAGCATATCGAACACAGCGTATTGAACGCTAAACTGCATCAAAAAGAGGCTGAGATTGTAGCCCACGCCGGCGAACCCGGCCACGTGACCATTGCCACCAACATGGCAGGTCGTGGTACAGATATCAAACTCAAGGGCGGGGTGCGCGAGACTGGTGGCCTAGCCATTATCGGCACCGAGCGCCACGAGTCGCGCCGGGTGGACCGCCAGTTGCGTGGTCGTGCCGGCCGTCAGGGAGACCCCGGCAGTAGCCAGTTCTACGTCTCATTGGAAGACGACTTGATGCGCATTTTTGGCTCCGACCGCATCGCCAGCATCATGGACCGCATGGGTCTGCAGGAAGACGAAGTCATCCAACACCCCCTGATTACCAAACAAATCGAAAAGGCACAGAAAAAGGTCGAAGAGAACAACTTTGGCATGCGCAAGCATCTGCTGGAATACGATGATGTGATGAACAACCAGCGCACAGTCGTCTACAACAAGCGTCGCAACGCCCTCTATGGCGACCGGTTGAGCATCGACATAAGCAATATGTTCTACGACACATGCACATTCATCTTTGATGAGGCCTACAACAACCACGACTACGAAAGTTTCAAGACCGAGATGATTCGCGTCTTCGCCATGGATGTTCCTTTCTCCGAGAAGCAACTCTTCAATACCCGCCACGACGATGCCGTTCAGATGATCTATGAGATGGTGTACAACACCTACAAGGAACGCATGCAACGGATTTGCGATCTAGCCTACCCATTCATCGTGCGCATCCACGACAATACCCGTTACATCAATGTAGCCTTTCCCATCACCGATGGCAAGAAAACACTCAATGTGGTCACTCCGGTGCAAAAATCCTACGAGAACAAAGGTCGCGAAGTGCAGCTGAGCATTGAAAAAGGCATCACTTTGGCCATTATCGATGACCTATGGAAAGACCATTTGCGCGAGTTGGACGAACTACGCACAAGCGTGCAAAACGCTTCCTACGAGCAGAAGGACCCGTTGCTGATTTATAAATTCGAGAGCTTCAACCTATTTGAAAAAATGTTGCTAGAGATCAACCGCGAGATTTCCTCTTTCCTCATCCGGGCCAGCCTGCCCGTGAGGGAAGATGCCGGCATGCAGGAAGCACGACAACCCCGAAGCGATAATCGCAACATGCGCGAGAGCCGCTCCACCGATGGCGCTACCGACACCCAACGCGCCATGGATCAGGCAGCCCGGCAGCAAACCGGTGATCGCCCCAAACCGCAACCAGTGCATGTGGAGAAGAAAGTAGGTCGAAACGACCCTTGCCCCTGCGGTAGCGGAAAGAAATACAAGAACTGCTGCGGCAAAAACCTAGACTAGAGGCCTAGCACCAACAAAAAAGGAAGGCATAATGAATACCGCGCTAATTATCATAGCCGTTGTCTTGGTCGCGATAGGCTTGCTCGGCTCCGTAGTTCCTGGGCTTGCAGGCCCGCCATTCAGTTGGCTCGGTCTCCTGTCTCTCAACTTTACTACCGCGGCGGACTATACCCCCGCATTCCTCATCTCAACAGCATTGGTCTGCGTTGCCATCACCGTTCTCGATTATGTGATTCCCTCGCTCAGTACAAAAAAACATGGTGGTAGCAAAGCCGGAATTTGGGGCTGCAATATCGGGCTGGTGATTTCCATTATCGGGCTTCCTTTCGGCCCTCAAGGCATCATTGGGGTAGTCTTTTGGCCTTTCTTTGGCGCTTTTGTGGGGGAACTGCTCGGCGGAAAGGAAAGCCGTCAAGCCCTCCGCGCTGCGTGGGGAGCTTTTCTAGGATTCCTGTGCGGCACTGGGCTCAAACTCGCCTACGCCATTGTCTGTGCCTTTTTCGTTGTTCGCGACCTAATTGTGTAGCTGTAGCCGTTTATCGGATTTCTCTGCCCATAACAAACAGCCCCGATGCCGAAAGCACCGGGGCTGTTTGTTATGGCATATGCCTCAAGTATTTGATGCCAATGCTACTGACCGGCAATCTTAACAAAGGAATGCACTGGGGCAATAGAGTTGATTTTGTCGTGGTCGTAAAGCTCAGGAAACTCCACTAGGAACAAGAATTCCTTGATTTTTACTCTGCACTCCTTGCCGCCTATTTCGACCACTTCGCGGTTGAGCTGTTCCGCAAGGCCGATAGCAGTGCCACCGGTGGCTAGAATGTCGTCAAAAAAAGTAAGCCAAACCGTACCGTCTTCCGGAATACACCGAGCTATGTCCGACGGGCGGTAATACACATGGTCAGGTCCATATTCCTTCATGATTTCAACATTGCGCAAGTCGCCTTCGGTGTGGGGTAGCTTGCCTTTTTTGCGAATGGGAACAAGTTTCTGCACCAGCTTGGACGAGACAAGCAGAGGCGCGGCAAAGAGAAAGCCTCGAGCCTCGACCGTAACCACATTGGGGCAATGGGTATGAGCATCGATATCTGCCACCAATTGATTAAAAGCCTCTTTGTTGGTAAGGAAAGGCAATACGTCTATAAAGTCGATTCCCGGTTTTGGAAAATCGGGATAATGGTTTATTACATCTAGATAGTTCATTTTCTCAATCTAATTTGATTCATCGGTTTTGGCTATGCCAAATGTTTTGCAGAAGGTAGCAAAGAAATCCACTCCTCACACTTTTCATTCAAAAAAACAAGGCGATTCACCTAATCTCTCTCTGCCTTTCCTAACCATGCAAGACAACCAAGGGAGCCCTTTCGGACTCCCAAAAAACACTATAAAAAACAACTACTTCATATTGCTAAGTCCTTCGTTCAAGTAGTTGATGAACTTTTGTACATCGCGGTCGTATTTGTAGTTCTCCTTGGTAAGGGCCTTGCCATCGCCATCCACTATCACATAATAGGGTTGTGCATTCATATTGTACATGCTCTTTTCATAGTAGAGATTGCGCTGGCCCAAAGTCTTCAGCACCTTACCACGGTCGTCAGTAACCCATTCATTCTCTGGCAAATCTATCGTACGCTCGTCCACAAAAAGCTCGCATAGCACATATTTTTTCGTCAGGATGTCTTTAACCTCTTTGTCGGACCAAACATAATGCTCCATCTCGCGACAATTGGCACAGGTGTGCCCCGTAAAGTCGATAAAGACAGGCTTGCCCACTTTCTTGGCATAGGCCTTTGCCTCTTCCAAATCGTAGAAACCATGATACCCCGCCGGCGAACGTAGTTTGTCAGCATACTTGCGGTCTGCCGGAATGGCATCACCCCCTACCCCGCTAGCGCTACCATCGTATACCACTGTGGTAGCATTCTCTTCGATGCTACGTTCGATATTGAAATCCTGTGTGGTCATCGGGGGTAAAAAACCGCTAATGGCTTTGAGGGGTGCACCCCACAGGCCAGGAATCATATAAACCACAAAAGCCAAATCGGCTATAGCTAGGAAAAGACGCACCACTCCAACATGCTTCAAGTCGTCATCACCCTTGAATTTGATCTTGCCCAACAAGTAGAGACCCAACAGGCCGAAAATGACAATCCACAGAGACAGGTAGGTCTCGCGGTCCAAAAGATGCCAATGGCAGTAAAGGTCGGCCATTGAGAGGAACTTGAGGCCGAAAGCCAACTCCAGGAAAGCAAAAACCACCTTAACGGTATTCAGCCAACTACCCGACTTCATATTCTTGAGCACAGAGGGGAACATAGCCAGCAGTGTGAAAGGCAAGGCAAAACCAATGCCGAAACCTAGCATGGTGAGCAACGACACCATACGGTTTGTGCTACTGGTGGTTAGTTCCACCAATGCAGCCCCCAATATAGGACCGGTGCAACTGAAGGACACCAACACAGTAGTCAGCGCAATAAAGAAAGGCGCAAAAAAGCCACCTTTGTCGGCCTGCTCGTCGGACTTGTTAATCCACTTTTCGGGCATCTTGATTTCAAACAAGCCAAAGAAGCTGAGCGAAAAAACAAAAAAGATGACAAAAAAGATGAGGTTAGGTAACCAATGGGTACCAATAAAATAAAGTGCCTCCGGCCCAAACACTAGCGCCAGGATGGCTCCAAGAACAGCAAAAAGGAAAACTATCGAGAAGCCAAAGAACCACGACTGACGACGCGACTTGCGCTTGTCGTCGGTCGAGTTCATAAAGAAATTTACCGTCATCGGAATCATTGGGAATACGCAGGGAGTGAAAATGGTGACAATTCCACCCAAAATTGCCCACAGAAAGATGCCCAACAGCGAACGCTCATTTTTCTTGTCCTTGGCTGTCGTACGCTCAGTAGCAGCAACCGATGCTGTTGTGTCGGATGCAGACGCAACAGTCCCCCGCACCTCCTCAGTGGTCGAATCCACCACATCATTGCTTTCCTGACCATTAGCGGCTACAACAGCCTCCGAGGCATCGGCGCCAGCGCCCTTGACGGAAAAGGAGAAATCCCTGTCCTCGGGGGCAATGCAGCTACCATCGTTGCAAAGCTGGTAGCCAAAGACACCGCTGACCTTGAAGTCTTTCTTGGAAAGGCGCACAATCTTCTGCCGAAAAGTAACTCTGTCGCTAAAGGAACGCACAATGCAACCAAAAACATCGTCCATCTCCTCGTGGGGTTTGGGCTCCTTTACACCACCCACAAGCTTATAGTCGGCAGTCTCCTTGAATTCGAAATAAATCGCCAACGGACCATTGGGGTCGGTATGCTGCGAATAGAGATGCCAACCCTTGTCAAGCCGAGCGGTGAAAACAAGCTCTGCCTCGGTCGGGCTAAGTTCCTTGACCGAATAGGTCCACTTGACAGGGTCCATAATCTGGGCAAAACCTGCCAAGGCCATGCTCAGAAGGAGAAAAAGAGTAGTAAGTTTTTTCATTTGGAAATATTATGTTTGTACTTTTTATGGTCTCATTTGTTTTATTTAAGCGTAAACTTCACATTGCGCACGCCCAAAGCTGTCCTTACGCGTACGGTATAGGTCCCTTTCTTCATTTTTGAGATATTGATGTTGGTGTTGTTGCTGTACTTGGGCACGGTCCGTACCTTGTTGCCCTTGCTGTTGAAAAAAGTCACCTCAGCCGTGGGACTGGTCATGGAAATGGAAAGTGTACCCTCTTCAAGGTTGGGGGTTATGCGGACTCGCTCCTCCTCGGCGGCTGTGTCGGAGCCCATATCCTTCTTGCTGCTGGCTTTGGCATTGGGTGCAGGCTCTCCGCTTTCATCGGGTCGTGTAGCCGCTAGTAGGCTAGAATCGGTGGCCTCCGAGTTGGACATCCTGTAGCCCGAAAGACAGAAAAGCCCTTTTTCGTCAGTGCCAACCCAAATGTTGTTATTGCGGTCGACAGCAATGTCCTGAAACATGCACTCGGGTAGCTTATCACCAGCGCGAAAAGTGTCCCAACGGCTACCGCAATCAAAGACCGCCACCCCCCCATCGGTGGCCATCCAAAGATGCCCCTCATCGTCAAAGGCTAGGTCGTTGACCTGATTGCCAGGAATGGGACTATTGTAGCTGTCGTAGATCCGCCAATTCTCTCCGTCGAAGCGTACAAGACCGTTAAGGGTGCCTATCCATTTTACGTTGTCCTTGTCAATAGCTAGCGAAAGACAGATGTTGTGCGGAAGCTTGGAATTTTTGGTGGTGTAGGAAGTCCACCTACGTCCGTCATAGACGCACAGACCGTCGTTAGTGCAGACCCATTTGCGGTCGCGCTTATCGATAACCACGCACAAGATAAAGTCGGAGAGTAGCTCCGAATCCGATGCGGTGAACTTATACCAGTTGTAACCGTCGTACTGCACCAATCCGCTGAGCGTAACGCCAATCCATTTCCCTCCGGCGTGGTCGATGGCTATATCTCGGATGTACTTCATGTTAAGCCGACGCGTCTCCTCGGCATGTTCGTACCACTTGCCGTCGTTGAACTCTATCACACCATAGTCGTCTGTGCCAATCCAAAGGGTGTTGCCATCTGGGACAAGGCAGTTGACAAATTGATCCTTTAGTTTTTCGTTTATCTCGGCATAGTCGGTCCACACTCCGTTGCTGAAACGATTAAGACCTTGCGTTGTGCCCACCCACAAGTTGCCCTTGGCGTCAGGGGCTACAGCAAGAATGTTGCCGGAGTTGATGCCCGAGTTCTTGGGATTGTAGCAAGTCCACTTCTGCGCCATCACGCAGGTGGTCAATAGCAACAATAAGGTACAGAGAACAGTCTTCTTCATAGTCAGGTCTTGTGTTTTTCTTTCTTGGCAGCGGGGAAGAGTATGTTGTTCAGTATAAGGCGATACCCAGGTGAATTTGGATAGAGGGAGAGGTCGGTGGGTGGGTCGCCGACAAAATGGCGGTAGTCCTCGGGGTCATGCCCCCCTAGAAAAGTCCATGTGCCCTTACCGTACTCCCCATGCAGGTAACGCACTTCGCCCAGGGCCTTATTCTCAGCCAAGATAACAGCGGAACTCTTAACGCACTCGCGGCGAAAAGCCGTGGTTTGACCCATAAAGCCGTGTATGATGCGGGTGTGGTTCTGTGTGAGCATGGTAGGCACCCAATCCCACTTGGCCGAAAAGTCAAAGAGGGTAAAGAAATCGGTCTTCTCGTTGACTTGCCTTATGCGCGCACGGTCATCAATATCGATGGTGGAAATCTCGTACTCGTTGGGATTGGTACTGATGCGAAAATCCTCAAAAGCAAAAGTCTTGCTAAAATCGAGTTGCATTTGGGCATCGGGCTGAATGGGGTCCCCGTCAAACATCACATCGCAAATATCCACATTCTCGGCCGCCAAAGCCACGTCAAAGCTGTCCGGTGCCGAGCACATGGCAAAAAGAAAACCTCCACCCATCACAAAGTCGCGTATCTTGCGAACAACAGCAAGTTTTAGCTCACTGACCTTAGCGTAGCCCAACTCGCTTGCCGTGGCTTCCTGCGTGCGCACATCCTCTATGTACCACCGCTGGTTGCGGTAGTTGGCCCAAAACTTGCCATACTGCCCAGTAAAGTCTTCATGGTGCAGATGCAACCAATCGTAGGCAGGCAACACTCCCGAGATAACCTCCTGGTCGTAAACCACGTCATAAGGTATTTCGGCATAGGTGAGCACTAGCGTAACGGCATCGTCCCACGGCAGTTTGCTCTTGGGGGAATAAACGGCAATTTTGGGCGCTTTCTGCAACCGGACGGCATCCATGTTGACGGCAGGGTCGGCAATCTCGGAGAGGATGGCAGTGGACTGCCCGTCGGTGATAGCCTCGGTGCTGACTCCACGCAAACGGCACTCGCGCTCAAGGGTTTGGGCATACTTGACCATAAAACTGCCTCCACGATAGTTGAGTAGCCAAGTCACCTCCACATCGCGCTGTAGCGCCCAATAGGCAACACCGTAGGCTTTGAGGTGGTTCTTCTGCGCTTCATCCATGGGAATGAGCAGGTAGCTTGCTCTCGCCACCGGCATCCACACCACAAAAAACAGCAATATGAACAAGTATTTCCTCATGCAAACACTTATAACGAAGGCTAGTTTACATTATTGTACTCTTCGCAATTTTTCCTGCAAGCCACAAGTGCTACTGCTTCACGCGCTCACTTCCAGTTAAACATATGAAGTTTTTACCCAAATCCCATCTCTATCCTGCGCCACCTTGCCCGCACAAGCATCTCTTGTTTTGGATAGCGCGCGAAGGAATCCACACTCAGTTTCTTTAGCACCCTGCAACAACGTGCAAAAAAAATCATTTTTTGCTCCGATACTTGCAAATTCAAAAAAAATATGTATTTTTGCATCTCGTGAGTAAAAACGAAATTAAATCAAAAACAAACCTAACTAATTAATAATCAAAGCCGATGAGCCCAATGGCTAATAACAGGACAAAAAACAGATGAAAAAAACATTATTAGTTGCTTTGGCAGTGCTCCTGGGTACCGTAGCTTTCGCCCAGAACAAAAACGAGCGCCTTGTTAAAGAGAACCAGAAAATCGTCGACCTCACCGCCAAGGACGCCATCGACAACGTCACTTGGGGTCAGATTGCCACTCCTTTTGTGGCCAACGACGTCTACGGCAACTCCGTCAGTTTGCAGAGTTATCTCGACTCTGGCAAGTGCGTTGTCATCGACTACAGCTGCACTTGGTGCGGTCCTTGCTGGAACATGCACACTAGTGGTCTTTTGGAGCAGATCGACGCCCTTGAGGACGTTCAGGTAATTTGGGTCGAGATTGAGGGGAGTAACTCCGTCAACCAAATCTTTGGCCCTGCCGGTGGTAGCACCTATGCCGACTACACCTATGGCAACTGGACCGTGACCGCCGATGGCGACTCCATCGAGTATCCCATCATCGACGACGATGCTAACGGCACCTGCTTGGCCACTTGCCGCAGCCTCTACCAAGGCTATGTCCCCACCATTTTCTTCATCACCCCCGACGGTTATTTCTGCGACCTTAACATCGCCAACGACCTTATTGCCTATAGCGATGTTGAAGGTTCTATGGCCAACATCCAGGCCCTTTTGCAGCGTTACCCCCGCGCCGGCCAGACTCCCATTGTCTCAATCAAAGGCCCTGCCGAAGCCATTTCCGGCAACCAAGTCAATTTCTCTTGCAATGTCCTCAGCATCGACGACATCACTGGTTATAGTTGGACCTTCGAAGGCGGCAACCCCGCTTCCGCTTCCACCGCTTCCGCTTCCACCTCTTGGGCAGCCGGTGGCACCTACACCGTCACTCTTGCCGTAACCAACACCTCCGGTACCACCACCGCCACCACCACCGTCCAGGTCCACGAATGCAGCGCCCAAGCCCTGCCCTTCTCTTGCGGTTTTGAGGCTTCTGACAATATGGATTGCTGGACCTTCATCGACAACGATGGCGACGGCTACGATTGGACCACCGACTTCTCTAGCTACTTTTCCGACCCCACCAGCATGGCCCATAATGGTAGCGGCTTCGTAGGTAGTGCTTCCTACATCAACGGTATCGGTGCCCTGTCTCCCGACAACTGGATGATCACTCCCGAGCTTATCATCCCTGCCGAGGGCGCTACCCTAAACTACTATATTGGTGCTATCGACGCCCAGTACTACCAAGAATACTATAGCATTCTCGTTTCCACTACCGGCACCAATCCAGAATCCTTCACTGGCACCATCTTTGCAGGCGCCAACGACGCAGCCGCGTATACTCTCAAGAGCTTCGACCTCTCTTCCTACGCTGGTCAGAACATCCACATTGCTTTCCGTCACCACAACGTCAGCGATGTGTATTGGATCAAGATTGACGACCTCGAGGTTATCGCTGGTCAACATGCTGGCATCAGCAACGTTGCCGAAGCCAATGTCAACCTCTACCCAAACCCCACTACCAATGTGCTGAACATTGTTGCTGAGGGCGTTCAGGAAGTGCGTGTGATTGACATCAACGGCCGCACCGCCATGGTCGAGAAGAATGCGAACTCCATCGACATGAGCAATTTGGCCAACGGTGTCTACTACGTCCGCGTAATCACCAACAATGGTATCTCCTCTCAGAAAGTTGTCAAGAAATAAATTTTCTTGCCCACGATAGAAAAGAGCCCGCTTGCGCGGGCTCTTTTTTTGTCCATCACTAGTAGCACCGCCATAGCGATGCCCACCCCTCAGGTAGGGTAAAATAACACACTAGGTCCACTGCAGATTTGTGCGGGAAAAGTTTTACCCCTGCATTTGCCAAAAAAGTCGTATCTTTGCATTTCAAAAAAACTGAAAAAAAACACCATGTCCTATTCCTCCATTATTGCCGAGCAACTGAACCTCGGCGCTCGTCAGGTCGAAAAAACCATAGAACTGCTTGAACAAGGGGCTACAATCCCTTTCATCGCCCGTTACCGCAAAGAGGCCACCGGTAGCCTCAACGAAGTGCAGATAACCGCTATCCGCGACCTTTTGACCCGCCTCAAGGAGCTCGACAAACGCCGCCAAGCCATCCTCAGCTCCATCAGCGAGCAGGGCAAGCTGCCCCCCGAACTACAGAAGCAAATCCTCGCCGCCACCAATGCAACGGAGCTCGAAGACCTCTACCTCCCCTACAAGCCCAAGCGCCGCACCCGCGCCACTATGGCTACCGAACGCGGCCTCGAACCCCTTGCCAACGAGTTGCAGAAACAGTACTCCTGCAACCCCGCCCAACTGGCCGAGCAATACCTCAACCCCGAAAAAGGCGTCAGCAATGTCGATGATGCTCTTGCTGGGGCCCGCGACATCATTGCCGAACGCGTCAGCGAGAATGCCCAGGCCCGCAACAAGGTGCGCAACCTCTTCCGCCGCAGCGCTATGCTCTCCTCCAAAGTAGCCAAAAACAAAGAGGAGGAAGGCGCCAAATTCGAATCGTGGTTCGACTGGAAAGAGAACGCTATGCGCGCCCCTTCGCACCGCATCCTGGCGCTCTTCCGCGGTCAGGAGGAAGGTATCCTTCGCGTGCATGTGATGCCCGAGAGCGACGAACAAGCCTACCAAATCCTTGAACGTCAGTTTGTCAACGGTTGCTACCAGTCCTCGGAGCAGGTGCGTTTGGCTGTTCGCGACGGCTACAAGCGCCTCCTTGCCCCCTCTATCGAAACCGAATATTACAACCTTTTGAAAGAAAAGGCCGATAAGGAAGCTATCCGCGTCTTTGCCGAGAACCTGCGCCAGCTACTACTTGCTCCACCGCTAGGGCAGAAACGCATTCTGGCCATCGACCCCGGCTTCCGCACAGGCTGCAAAACCGTTTGTCTGGACGCTCAGGGGCAGCTCCTCCATAACGAAACCATCTACCCCTTTACCTCGGTGCGCGAAGAGCACGCCGCCATCGCCCGGCTGGAGGAGCTGGTTAAGGCTTTCAGCATCGAAGCCATCGCCATTGGCAATGGCACCGCAGGCCGCGAGACCGAAGAGGTGGTTCGGCAGTGCCATTTCGAGGGCAATGTCATCACCGTAATGGTCAGCGAAAACGGTGCCTCGGTCTACAGCGCTTCCGAAGTAGCCCGGCGCGAATTCCCCGACTACGATGTCACCGTCCGTGGCGCTGTGAGCATCGGCCGTCGGCTAATGGACCCGTTGAGCGAACTAGTCAAAATCGATCCCAAAAGCATCGGCGTGGGCCAGTATCAGCACGATGTCAACCAAAAGATGCTGCAGGAAAGCCTAGAGGATGTGGTGGTAAGTTGTGTGAACAGCGTGGGTGTGGAGCTGAACACCGCCAGCCGCGAACTGCTGAGTTATGTAAGCGGCATAGGGCCAGCTTTGGCCGACAAGATTGTGGATTACCGCAACCGGCAGGGCGCTTTCGCCTCGCGCAGCGAGCTAAAGAATGTGGAGCGTCTCGGTGAAAAAGCCTTTGAGCAGTGCGCCGGATTCTTGCGTGTGCGCGAAAGCCGCAACCCTCTCGACCACAGTGCTGTCCATCCCGAACGCTATGCCCTTGTGGAACAAATGGCCAAGGATGCCCACACCACCGTCGAGCATCTGATGGAAAGCCGCGAAACACGGCAGAAAATCAAAATAGAGGACTATGTATCCGACGACTGCGGCCTACCCACCCTGCACGATATCATCAAAGAACTCGACAAGCCAGGCCTCGACCCACGCGCCCATTTCGAAGCCTTTGAGTTCGACAAAAGTGTCTCCCGTATCGAGGATCTAGCAGAGGGAATGGTGCTACCAGGCATCGTTACCAACATCACCGCCTTCGGTGCCTTTGTGGATGTAGGCGTACATCAGGACGGGCTAGTGCATATCAGCCAACTTGCCAACCGCCGCGTAACAGACCCCAACGAAGTGGTGCACATACACCAGCATGTGAAGGTAAAGGTGATTGGGGTAGACTTGCGCAAGCATCGCATATCGCTCTCGATGAAGATATAACAATCTCCCTATCAATTCCGCTGAGCGTTAGCTTCTGCCGGCATGCCAGCATCGGCTTTGCGGGTGCACTCCGCATACTGTATCGGAATCCTCGACTTCAGTAGCCTCGAAAAGTCCACCTGCCAACCGCTATCTGCAAGCCACGTTAAGTATTCCTCCGCGGTCCACTGGTGGTCGAACGCTATCCCCGCAAGCCTTAGCACACCACTCCACAGCTTGCTTGCAACTCCTTTCTTGTGCCCAACAAAATTCGGGGCAATCAATATTCCTCCCTCACGCAACACCCTGTCGATTTCCTCAAGCGCCTTTTCGGGGTGTGGCATAACATGCAACGCATTGGCTATCAACACAACGTCAAAGGAATCTGCTACATAGGGGAGATTTGTGGCATCCGCCACTTCAAATCTTAGCTTGTTGCTGTACTCTCCTTTGCACGCTTGCTTTATCATGCCCTCGGAATAGTCCGTCGCCACCATCCGCTCCGATGCATAAGCCACATGCTTTGCTAGCAAACCGGGCCCTGTGGCAATCTCCAAAACATCCTTGCCCGCAATCAATTCCGGTATGCGCTCATACATATAGCGGTAATACTTCCTATCCATACGCATGGCCCGCTCGTAGATTGGAGCATACAAGTCCCAAATTCTTTTTTTTCATTTACAATATATCCATCCGTTTTTTGGGCAAGCTCCACGGATTTTGCCCTCGGCTAATTCGAGCGCACGCAAAGCCTACCCTACCTCAAAATCCAAGCCTCAAACCCATTCTATAAGGCCCACACAACCAATCCAGCACTGATAATGATGCCGGTGACAAGCAAGTCGATGAGGCAGAACCCCATGATGTCCTTAGCATCGAGTTTGGCAATGGCTAGGGCTGGAATGGCCCAGAAGGGCTGGATGAGATTGGTCCAAGCATCGCCCCAAGCAATGGCCGTGCCGGTCAGGCCGGGGTCCACGCCAAGGTCGGCGCCAGCGGCGAACATGATAGGTGCTTGAATGGCCCAGTGACCACCGCCCGACGGCACAAACATGTTGAGCACCGCAGCACAGATGAAGGTGAGTAGCGGATAGGTGGCGGGGGTGGAGATGGAGATGCAGGCGTTGCTGATAACCGTGCCAAAACAAATGCCACTGGCGCCAACTCCGGTAATAATGCCCATGATGCCGGCATAAAATGGGAACTGCAGGATGATGCCCGAAGCGCCCGTAGCCGCCTGTGTAAAGGCACGCACATAAGCTAGCGGCGTGCCGTGCAACAACACGCCCAAAAACAGGAAAAGCATAATAACACTACCCAAATCGAACGAGCCGTTGCGAAAACCTAGATGAATAATCAAGTAGGCAAAGCCCATCAGTGCCACAATCCAAGCCAGCACCTTGGAATGCTCCATGCGTTGCGCCGGGGTGATATCCGCCTTGCTAGGTTTTGCCACAGCCACGCTTTTTTCTTCCAGTAGGGCAGGGTCTATGGTCACCACATCTTTCTTGGGATGCATCAGGGTGTTGGTAACAACAATGGCCACAATCACTAGCACTACAATCACCAGGTTGTGGGGGTCCAGTATGGTTTGGGAAACGGGTACGGGACTAGTAAGGACGCCATTGGTAGCTTTGGTGAGGGCCTCGCCAGGGGTGGCCATAGTCAGCGGGATGGAACCCGACAGGCCAGCATGCCACACCACAAAGCCGCTGTAGGCCGAGGCTATCAGCAAACGATAGTCCACCCCACGCATGCGGCGGGCTATCTCTTTGGCAAAAATAACGCCCACAATAAGGCCAAATCCCCAGTTGAGCCAGCAGGCAATGGCCGAAACAGCCGTCACAAGGGCTATGGCAGCAGAAGGGGTCTTGGGTATGCCTGCTAGGGCACTGATGCCCTTTTTGACGGCAGGGGCCGCTGCTAGTGTAGAACCGCAAACCAGCACCAAGGCCATCTGCATGGCAAAAGCCAACAGGTTCCATACTCCGCCACCCCAATGCTCGATAACCTCAATGGGGGTCTGATGGCACACAGGCATTGCCAAGCAGGCCGCCACAAGGGTGAGGATAATGGCAAAAATAAAAGGTTCGGGCAACCAACGTTGCACCAACTTGACGCAAAATTTAATCATATAGGATCTTTTTATCAAAAAATTCCGTCTCCCCTAACATACACTCTAGAGGCAGAGAGTTTATTGTTGGAGAAGCTGGAGGAATTTATTATAGAAATCAACGTTTTGCATAACTCCAGTGAAGTTCTGTGCTCCTGGGCCGTAGGCAAAAACCGGCACCATCAGGCCCGAGTGATTATTGGTGGCCCAAGCAATCTTGCTCTGCCTATCGGCAATGTTGCCATCGAGCAGTGAGAGTCCACCTGTTTCGTGGTCCGCCGTAACCACAACAAGGGTGTGACCATCCCGCTCGGCAAATTCCAGCACGCAGGCAAGCATATCCTCAAAATCAGCGAGTTCGGCCAATAGGTAGGTGCTGTCGTTGTTGTGGCAGGCCCAGTCGATTTGTGACCCCTCAACCATCAACACAAAACCATTGTCGCTCACATTGAGGGTTTCGATGGCTTTCATCGTTCCCATGGCTAGCCAGCGCCCGCGGTCCATGGCCTTGGGTGGGTTGTTGGGCGACAGCAAGCCGCATATGCGCCGCCCCTTAAGGGCCATCAGGTCCATCGTATTGTACGCCATGCCATAGCCACGGGCCTTAAGGGTATCCAGCGGGGATAGGCCGTCGTGCCGATTCTCGGGCTTGAAGCAACTGAGGTCGCCCCCCACCATCACTTCAAAATCGCACTGCGCCATCTGCATGCTAATGGAGTCGAAGAGTTTGCGGTTGCTCACATGAGCATAGGCGGCAGCTGGGGTAGCATCTAGCACACTGCTAGTAACCACAAAGCCGGTAGCCTTGCCATAAAGGCGTTTGGCTGTGGTGAGAAAGGAAGGATAGGGCGTACCATCGGGGCCCAGCGCAATGTGGTAGTTGTCCACTTTGTGACCCGTCATCAAGGCCGAACCACCCGCACCGCTGTCGGTAGTGTAGCGGTTGTGGGAATAGGTGCGCGAAAAACCAGTGTAGGGGAAGCGCAAAAAAACGCTGTTTTCGCCTCCTTGCGCCACCACCGAGGTGTAGACCTGCGCCACCCCCATGCCGTCACCCACCACAAAAATGATGTTGCGGACTTCGGGCTGCTTGGGTTGTTCTTTGGGCGTTCTGCCCCACTGCGCATTGCAAATCAGCGGCAGCAGCATCAGCAATAGGACGATTCTTTTCATGTCTTTATATTCTTTTTTTGTTGTTTCTTATTTCTACATTACGGATCGTTAACCTGGGCTCTGCGTTCGACCCTCCGCACCAGAGCCACGCTAGTTTCGTAGAGAAGGTATATGGGCAGGGCTACAGCCAAAAGGGTGATGGCATCCCCGCTAGGGGTGATGACAGCGGCAAGGACAACAATAGCCACAATGGCGTGGCGACGATAGCGAGTCATCCAATGCGCCTTGAGTACCCCCACTTTGGCCAAAAGCCAGCATAGCACTGGCAACTCAAAAACCACCCCCATCACAAAACAAAGCATCAGCAACATGCCAACATACGATGTAAGGGCTATCCGGTTGGGCACATCGGGGCTGACTTGATAGGTGCCCAAAAAACGGAATGTGAGGGGAAAGATAATAAAATAGTTGATTGCCACTCCAAACAGGAACATCACATACCCGCTTCCAACGGCACCAACGGCATAGCGGCGCTCGTTGGCATAAAGGCCTGGGGCAATGAAGTGGAAAAGCAGATAAAGCACATAAGGCGACACCACAAGCAAACCCATCCATAACGCCACGCGCATGTGGACGATGAACTGCTGCGCCAACTCGGGGTTGAAGAGCGATATCTGGAAGTGGCTACCCACACCCGTGAGCCGAGTGAAAAGACGGTAGGTAACAAAATCGGGCTTGCTTGGAGCCATAACCACATCAAAGAGCAACCCCTTGCAGCAAAAAGCCGCCACCGCACACAACACCACCGCCACCAAGGCCCTCAGCAAGCAGGTGCGCAACTCGTCGAGATGATCCCAAAAGTCCACCTTCTGCTATAGTATTGCGTAGTCAGGCATTTTTGTCGGTGCTGTTTGAGGTGGAGTCCTTTCTGGCTGATGGACTGTCGCACTGGTCAGGGTCCTCCACACCGTTCATTCCGTCTCTAAAACTTTTCACACCTTTGCCCACCCCTTTCATAAGCTCCGGAATTTTCTTGCCGCCAAAAAGCAACAAAACAACCAGAACAATAAGGATTATCTCGGTGGTTCCAATAAACAGAAGTGTCATATGTTCATTTTTATACAGTTACAACTCTATTGGGTGGCAACATTCTCGGCTACAACTCCTCTATCATGCGCATCTTGCCCGGGATGTCGATCTGTTGGGGGCATTCCGGCAGGCATCTGCCACAGCCAATGCAACGGTCGGCCTGTCGGTCGGGCTCTACTGCACGGTTATACCCTACCAAAAAGGCCCTACGGGCTTTTCGATAAGCTCGCCGCTCCTCGCACGTGGCCTCCTCCGAAAGCTCTCCCCCTATAACATTGCCCTCGTTAACCATCTTGTTGTAGTGGGCGAAGATGGTGGGTATGTCCAGGCCGTAGGGGCAAGGCATGCAGTATTGGCAATTGGTGCACGGGATGAGCCGGATGCCGGCATAGCGGACGGCTATATCCCTGAGCATATCCAACTCGTCGTCGCTCAAGGGTTTGTGCGGCGACATGGTGCGCAGATTGTCTTGGAGGTGCTCCATATAGGTCATCCCGCTCAAAACGGTGAGTATACGGGGCAGATTGCCCGCATAACGGAAAGCCCACGATGCCACGCTCCGGTCGGGTTCACGCCTTTTCATCTCATCCACCGCAAACTTGGGCATCGATGCCAACTGTCCACCCAAAAGCGGCTCCATGACAAACACGGGTATGTCGCGTTTAGCCAGCTCGCCGTAGAGGTACTCCGAGTTGGCATCACCGCTTTTTCCGTCCTCCGCCAGTGCACCGGCATGCTGCCAGTTGATGTAGTTGTGCTGAATCAGGACATGGTCCCAATGCACCTTCGGGTGCATCGAAAGGGCCTCGTTGAAAACCCTCACATCGCCGTGATACGAAAAACCCAAATTTCGGATGCGTCCTTTGGCTCGCTGCTCCAACAGGAAGTCGAGCATGCCATTGTCGATAAAGCGGCCATAAAAAGCCTTCATCGGGTCAATCTCGTTGCCTTGGTTGTCACGCGCGGGAAGTCCAATGCAGTGGAGCATATAAAAGTCGATATAGTCCACACGCAACTTTTCGAACGATTCCTCAAACATACGTATGCTCCCCTCCCGCGACCAAACATCGTAGTTTTGGTTGGAAAGCTTGGTACTGACAAGGTACTCCTCGCGCCTGTGACGCGAAAGGGCTATACCAAGGGAATTCTCCGAACGCGCCTGACAGTAACGGGGCGAGGTATCAAAAAGGTTAAGCCCATGCGCTAGGGCATAGTCCGTCAACTCATTGATGCTCTCCTGGTCAAGGTCGCTCTCGCGGTCGTCAGGGTCCACTGTGGGTAGCCTCATCCAGCCATACCCTAGCAGCGAAACCTTCTCACCATGAGTGCCGGTGCGGTAGGTCATTTTGTCGGTAGGCACCTCGCCTAGCGCAAAGCCTTCGGCCTGCGTTTGGTTGGGGTTGTCGCATCCGGCAGCAAGGGCCGTTGCGGTCAAGGCGCCTGCGCCAAGGGATTTGAGGAATTGTCGTCTGTTCATGATAGATTGCTTTTTTTGTAGGACTGGATTGGAATTGTCGGATTATCTAACGGTAATTAGGCTAACCTCTTTGGCTGGGCGTAGGTCGATTCTGTAGCCGTAAGTCTTGTCCAAAACCGCTGCACTGCCCGCCATCATCTCCGTTAGGGCATTCTGGCGTTCAAGGCAATAAGGCGTGACCGTCACGGCAGAATCGGCCTCTGCCACATACTCCTTCACAATACGATTATTTCGACCTATGATTTGGGCATTCTCGGCACGGCTCAGAGCGGGACCATCCGCCGAGCCTACCGCCTCTTCGCTACCATCGGGGTAGACCTTCCAAATCGCCTTGAGCCATGTGGAGGTGGTGTCGTATACAAGGCCATCACCGTCATAGAAGGTCTCAACCATCGGGCCAAAGGCTTCGCGCAGGTAGGCAAGATCGGGTTGCTGCGGCTGGCTGTATTTCACACGAAAAACCACACGCTCCTCGAGGCTCTCACCCTTGCTTGCCCAATCATAGTAAACATCCGGCGTGCTGTCGACAGCCTCTGCCAAAAGGCTGGCTATCTCGGCGGGTTCTCCCACAATGTAGAACTCTCCGGTAGGGGTGTCTAGCTCCGTCAGCATAGAGGCCCCCTCCATCAGTGCGCTGTTGTCGGCAAAAGCCCTCATCGGCTCCAACGAAAGGGTAACGCCTTCTTCGCTTACCGTCACCGGCTTGGCCAGTAGCAGCAATGGCAAAAGGATAGCTAGGCTATTGTTGAGTACATGCAAAAGGCACGAAAGCCAAAAACTAACGTTTATTACCAACCAGCACATCACCAGGGCCATGCCAAAAATATCGGTCAACCCCAGCACCATGCCTAGCGAAAATCCACCAAATCCCGAAATATGACAGAGGGCAAAACAAGCCGAGGTAACAACGGCATTAATCCAATTCTGCACAACCTTGTCCTTAACGGCAAGCCACACCGCCACAAAAGCGGCCACCCACAATAGTCCCCACAGTCCCATCTCACTCACCGAGAAGATTGCCATCAAAACAAGCCCCACAATAGTCATCCACCGCTTGCCCACGCCCCACAGCCGAAAGCTCAGCTCCTCCAAAACAGGCTGCAAAAGGCAAAGCAACAGAACCGTTCCAACGGGCCACTGCCTAAAGATTCTCTTGCCCATTTCAAACAGGACCTCCTGGCCGGCAGAGCCGCTGCCGATTTTATCAATTATTGACGATACCAGCATGGACAGTAGCCAAAGGGCCAAGCCTATCCAAAGCATAGGTAAGTAGCGTTTGTTGTAGCGTCTAGGTCTATTCATCGTTTCTTTGATTTTGAGGGTAAGTCCATTTAGCGTTCTTCAGCCTGTTTCTGCATCTTTTTACGTTTGCTGTGCTTGGTCCAAAGACCATAAACCTCACTAACATTTCCTGCAGTCATAAAGGCCTGGATGTCATTGTCCTTGATGTATGCCATAAGCTTGCTGAACTCGTCTTTGGTCAGGAGGGTCTCCAATTCAATGGATTTTTCGTTGCTGTAGCCACCTATCACCTCATAAAGCGTGCAACCGCGCTTGATGTCTTCTATAATGTAGTGCCGCAACCGGTCGTACTCCTTCGAAACAATGCAAACACGCTTGCGGTTGTTGAGCGAAGCCGTAAAGTAGTCCACCACCAAACCGTTAATCCAGGTGCCGATAAGGCCAATGACCACCATACGAAAGTCGTTGATAAAGAAAGCTGTGCAGCAGATGACAGCACCGGCAATGCTAACGGAAGTGCCTATCTCGAAATGGAGGTACTTGTTCACAATCTTGGCCAAGATATCCAACCCGCCGGTAGAGGCATTGATACTAAACATCAAAGCCTGCGAAGCGCTCAACACAAGCACAAAACAGCAAAGGTCAAGCCAAGGGTCGCCCATCACCGAAGGCGACCCAGTGATGGGGTTGTCGTGCGCAAAGGTCTGCCACGGCAGGACGGCATCCCAAAAATCAGTGAGCGGCCCCAAAATCATGGCAGTGTAGACCGTCTTGGCCCCAAACTCGTGCCCAACCAGCACCCACGCCAATATCAGCAAGATGGCGTTGATGGCCATGATAATGGCCGATAGGCCTATGTGGATGCCCGCTAGCTCAAAAAGACTGTTCAGTACAATCGAAAGACCTGAAATTGTGCCGATGATAAGCTTGCTAGGTACCAAAAAATAGTATACAGCCGCAGCCGCCACGGCCATGCCTAATGTCATGATGACAAGTTCTCTCCAAAACTTGCCAGTTTTCACCACACCTAATGTGTCAATAATTTTGCTCATTTTCCAATATTATTCGTTGTTCTGGAATTCCTCGGGCAGGCTACCTACCCACACGCCCCGGACATCTGTAAGTTCTACACTTCTGTATGTCTTTGGCGACCCTCTACGTAGATAGCCGAGAAGGGGCGCACGGGGCAATAGTGCTCGCAGGCACCACATCCAATGCAACGGCTCTCGTCAACAACAATGCGGCTATGCCCTGTGCTGGGGTCGCTGACCATGCCTATGGCAGCGGTAGGGCAATGCCGCGAACAAGCGTTACAACTCTCTCCTTGCGCCAGCAAGCAGTTGCGGGGCACTGCAACAGCATGGCCGATACTGATGGCACTCTTTTGGGAGGCATCTATCTTGCGTATTGCCCCAGTGGGACACACCTCGCTGCAACGGGTGCAGTCGGGGCGGCAGAATCCGCGGTCAAACTGCATCTGGGGCTGCATCAGCGTGCCAAGCTTCCCCGAAGGGCACAGGACATGCTCCGGGCAAGCCGAAACACAAAGCTGACAGGCCGTGCAACGACCGGCAAAATGCTTGGCATCAACGGAGCCGAAGGGTTTTAGCGGCACCTGCCGCACGGGCACTTGCTTGTCCTCCAAAACTGCCAAGCCCCCATCCACTTTGCTCTCCTGCGCCCTAAGCAACATGCCTGCACCCACAGCAGCAGTGGTCACTACAAACTTACGCCGGCTAGTGTCAACCGTCGCCGCCCCATTATCATCAGCGTGGGGGACGGACCCGCCGGCGGCAAACTTGGCCACGGACCTACCCGCCTCAAGGCGGATGGCCTTTACCGGGCAGGCATCGATGCAGTCCATGCAAGCCACGCAACGCGAATAGTCCACCCGATGGTTCGACACATCAATGCACATTGCCTTGCAACCCTTCTCGCATTTTTTACAACCGATGCACTTGTCTTGATTGATGCGGGGCTTGAAAAACGAGAATTTCGACAGAAAACCCAGTACCGTGCCCACAGGGCAGACGGTGTTGCACCAAAGCCGCCCCCAGCGGAACGAAACAAAACCTATCACCACCAACGTCACCGCAGAAACAATCAGCAACACCCCACTCTTCACCCAAACCTCGGCGCTGTAGAAGGCATAGCTACCGGCACGCTCGGCAAAATAGGCACAAAGGTTATTGACCCACATGTACACCGGCTGCAACAAATTAGTAGCAATACGCCCGTAGGCGCTGTACGGGGCAATCAAAATGGCAATGCCGTTGAGCCCCAATACCATCAGCACCACAAACACTACCAGCACTACCACACGAAGCACCCAATGGTTTTTGGCATAGCCAAACCTATTCTTCTTTACCTTGCCGCCTAGCCGGCTGAAGCAGTCCTGCATCACGCCCAGCGGGCACACTACCGAGCAGTAAACCCGCCCAAATAGTAGCGTTAGGACCACCAATGCCAGCACCACTGCCACATTCATAGCAAGTACTGCCGGCAAAAACTGTATCTTTGCCAGCCAACCCAAATAGGTATGAAGCGTACCAGTGAAATCTAGGAACATCAAGGTGATGGCCGCAAAAAAGAGGCAAGCCAGTATTGTGCGAATCTTTCTAAGCATAGCTGTTGGTTGTGTTAGTTGTTTTTCTTTAAAATCCGCGCCAAAGACCCTCCTTAGGGGCACAGGGCGGCAGACCAAATCATTGTTTCTCGCCTCCCGTCTGGATTTCGGCAATTCGGGCTTCGGCCTCGGCGGCCTTGGCCTGGGCTTTGGCAACCTGGTCCTGAGCCTTGGCAAGGGCACGCTCGGTCTTGGCCTCCTTCATCATGTGCCAAAAATGAATGAGGTGGACAAGGATGATGGCCACACCCATAAAAATAAGTATCAGATTGGCCGGCTTGGACTGAGCGGCCCAAAGCACAAGGAACACGCAACCAACCAAATTGACCAAACGGATTTTCTTCTCGCCCCGTAGGACAAACGAAGCCAACAGCACAACTGCGGCTATAACACCTAAAGCATTAACACTCATAATATTGCTTGAATATTTATGGTTTCAGTATATATTTAGCGTCTTGCAAAAGTACAAAAAAAAAACAAAACGCCATTTTTTTTTGGCCCAGCCAACCTAGCGCCCCCCACACACAAACACACGCAAGCACAGCATCCCCCGCGGACAAAACCTTCCAATCACCCCTCCGCAGGCGGACTGCCTAGCGCAACCTCGCGCGCCGATAGTGGTTTCTCACATACAGCCAAAAGCCAAGAAAGCCAAGCAGGTTGACGCCCCATGCAGCCCAAAAGGCCGCCGCATAGCCACAGCCTTCCGACAACACTCCTCCCACCAGAATGCCCAAGCCCAAGCCAACGTCCCACGACACCAAAATCGAGCTACTGGCCGTGCCCCTCTGGCTATGGGGGGCTAGGTTAATGAACATGTTCTGATAGGCAGGGTACATGTGGCCATTTCCCAAACCTATTATCAAGGCGGCAGCATAATAGCCAACCCTGTTGGGCACAGCTGCAAAAACCAAATACCCCACCAGCGAAACGCAAACCCCCAATGAGGCATTGTGGGTTATCTTGCCCTCACGAAGGGCTCTGTTTCCCTGCAAACGCGAGAGAATAAGCCCCACCGAGATAAGAGCGAAAAAAAGCCCCGCCCCGCCTTCGATGCCTAGCCGCTCCTTGCCATAAATGGCCACATAGGTCGACATAATGCCGTAGGAAAAAGCAAAGCAAACTATCGTAAGTGCTTCGCTCCAGCCTTTGGTGAGGAAAAACCGGTCGAACGAAACAGGTTGCTTGCCCTCTACCCTCTCCCGCGGACGGGTCCGCACGGTGCTATCGATCAAAAGGCCCAGCGTGGCAACTCCCATCGCAAGCCAAAAGATAATGTCGAAATTGTGCGTGCTCGAATAAATCCAAATGGCCACCGAGGGGCTGACAGCCGATGCCAGATTGTTGCTCAGCCCGTAAAGTCCCACCCCCTCCGTGCGCCGGCTCGAGGGCAGCACATCAATCGCCACAGTGCTGTTGGCCACGGTGGTAACCCCAAAAGGCACCCCGTGGAGAGTCCTAACAATGGCAAAGAGCATCAGCGTGCCGGCTGCCACATACCCCGCAAAAAAAAGGGTAAAGAAGGTAAACCCCACCAGCAACACCATCTTACGAGGGAAGCTGTCCACTATATACCCGCTGAATAGGCGAGCCACCAAGGCCATCACCGAATAGCCGAACAGCACAAACCCTATCGTGTCCTTGTTGGCAGCAAACTGCTCGCTAAGGTAAATCGGCAACAACGGCGTGAGCAGCATAAAGGAAAAGAAGATCATGAAGTTGGCAATCCAGATCTTGGTATAGTCGGCATTCCAAAGTTTCTCAGTCATAGGTAAAATCACTTTAAGTGTCCCTTCTAACAAAGGACAAACCATACGCACTTCATTCCGTGGACAAAGAGCCACCCAAAAAAACGCTCCAAGCTACACCAAGTTGTGCAACATGGCGTAGACCGCCAGACCAGCCACGGACTTGATGCCGGTCTTGTGGGTAATGTTCTTGCGATGGGTGTTGACGGTGTGGATGGAGATGTTCAGCTTGTCGGCAATCTCCTTGCTACTGCTACCCTGGGCCACAAGCACTAGCACTTCCGATTCCCGTTCGCTCAAGTCGTAGCTCTCCTCAGCGCACTCTTCCGCACCCTGGCAACATTCGCGCAAAATTTGGGGTATATGGCTCCCCTGCTCGCGGATGTCTATCACCGTCCGCAACGACTGCATCAGCGCCGGTTCCACATATTGGTAAACCAACGCCACCACAGCCATCTGAGGTCGCGCCTGCATGATGGCGGCAAGGTTCATCTTGGCAGGCGACTGCAACAGGTTGGGGTTCAGCACAAGGATGTCGGGCTGCAGGCGCGGCAAGCGCTGCGGCAAGTCAATGGGCAGGTCGCGCAAAGGGGCTAGAAAGGCAAACTCTTCGTCGTCCAAAAGCGCCATAAGCCCCTCCCGAATAATGTCGGAAGGCTCGGCAATGAGCACATTGGTCTTGGGTTTCATTGCAAGCTCCTTTCCAGTTGCATCATGTAGGGCATGAGCACTTTCTCCTCCAACTTGGCATGCTTCTGCAAATCCGAGGAAAGTTGCAACACGCCAAAAACCAGCTCGTTAAGCTCCTCTGTCATAGTCTCTCCTGGTAGGTATTTATACACAATCTGCGTCAGGTCGGTGAGTTTGTCCACCAGGTCGGTGTGGCGGTCGACAAAATGCTCCGAAACTGGGTGCGCACCGTTACTGCCCTCCAAAAGACTGTGCAGATACGGGAAGACGTCCCGCTCCTCCGAAGCAAAATGCTCCAGTACCTCTTTCTTGTAGTCGCTGAAGAAATCCTCTAGGATGGCGCCATAGCGTTCGCCCGCATGCTGGGCTACGCGCGTCAGGTGCCGCTCGATATGGGGCAGGCGCTCGTTGATGTAGTACTTGTGGGAAGTCTCTAAATAGGGCACCAGATGCTCCAGCGAACTCCGGTCCAGGTCCTTACCATCGGGGGTATAGTCATCGAAAGTGTATATATTAAAAACAAGCAGAACAAAGTCCACCGGCATCCCGTAGTGCTCGCAAATCTCCTGCACGCTATGCTCTCCAAAGCCTAGCGGAATGCCCAAGCGGGGCATCACCAAAATGAGGTTGTAGTTGGCGGCAATGACATCTGCCATCTTCATCCGCCGGTTAAAAAAACTGTTTTTCATGCTGCAAAAATATATTCGTTAAAACTGATGCCTGTCTCCGCCCCCATAAATCCTACCCCATGCCCCCTGCGCTTGGGCTCGCGCAACTCCCACTCTCAAAACTTGCCCAAGGGCTCCCCCCCCCCAAAAAAAGCTCCACCCCTACCGGACACGGCAAATGCCAAACACCTCCATAAAAGTGTCTGGCACCTACGCAATTGTTTTTCAACCCACCGAGGGCACGTGCCCCGCGCCCAAAGCTATCTTAGCCTATATCTCAATATCCCTTAATTCTCTCTGGCACAACCTGCACGGCACTTACATGTGAAGTAAAAAAAACTGTAGCCCTATTTCAGAAGTTTGTCAAAATCGTAAGCATCAACGAATGCCCCCAATAGCTACGTCCTCCCGCAACAGGGAGCGCCACACCCTGTGGAGCCTCGTACACTTTCGACAGAAAAGCTCCTGCAAAACACTCATATGTCAACCCAAAACGTGTGTTACCTACGTTGTAGCCCACGCCCAACTTGGGTCCCCCTACTATGCCATACCTGCGGTACGAATCTGTCAACTCTCCAATATTCACTGTGTTACATGCCATCAGCGGACCCAGCGAAAATCCATACATGCATGTTATATCCTGCCCAATGTTCTTGCGCCCAACCATCTCGCAGCACAGTCTGTTCAAAGCGTACTCTTCACTAAATGTCTGCCTTCCGAAACTGCAAAAATCGTGGCGGTACGACACCCCCAATGTTGCATGGTCCGAAACAGGCCACCCCAACGAAAGTCCAACGGTGGGAATGGTTTGTGCAGATTGTATATCGGAGAACAGCGAAACCCCCGAGTTGCTTGTCATTTGGGCATAACCAAAATATGCTTCAAAAATACGACCTTGCGCCATTGCGCCATCACAACCTGCCCATCCAAACACCATAAGTGCCAAAAACAAAAATCCACGTTTTACGTTCATAATTTCATTCATCACAACTAAGTGAGTTTAACTCTTTTACCCGACCTAGTCACTCGGCAGTTCCAAGTTGCAAAGATACACTTTTTTTCCAATCCACGCATACTTTATACTATTCTGTAAGGAACTCTTGTCCGACCTTAAGTTCACGTAACAAATGTAGTAAGTGCCAAGCATGGGGGCAACCTCACGGTATCGCAAATCTGGGCTACTCCTGATAGTAGACGCGTTTCACACGGGGCGAAACGGAAGTAAGAATCTCGTAAGGTATGGTACCTGCCGCCCGCGAAATCTGCTGAAGTAGGTCGGAGTCGCCAAAAATAACAACCTCGTCCCCCTCGGCACAAGGCACCCCCGTAACGTCCAAGAAACACATATCCATGCAGATGCTGCCTATGATGGGCACCTGCTGGCCTCCTACCACCACACGCCCGTTGCCATAACCTAGGTGTCGGTTGAGCCCATCGGCATAGCCTATCGAAATGATGGCTATGCGCGAGGGACGCTGCGCTGTCCAACGGCGGTTGTAGCCCACCGTATCGCCTTCGGCAATTTCCTTAATCTGCGAAATCCTTGTCTTCAGCCGGCTGACAGGTCGCAAGTGACGTTGCACCTCGGGCTCGGGCGCTATGCCATAGAGGCCAATGCCAAGCCGCACCATGTCGAACTGGGCTTCGGGGAAGCGGGCTATGCCAGAGGAGTTGAGCAGATGCCGCAGTACAGTCCCTTCGCCCAAAGCCGACTTGAGCGCGGCACTCCACGAGTCGAAGCGCGCTATCTGCCGGCGGGTAAAGTCGTCCTCGGCAGGGTCATCGGCACAGGCAAAATGGGAGAAAATCGAACGCACCTGCAACGTGCTCTCCGACCCCCCAAGGCGCTCAGCCAATGCCGGAATATCGCTGTCCGAAAAGCCTAGGCGGTGCATGCCGGTGTCAAACTCCACATGCACCGGCACCCTCTGCCCCTCTTCGCCTATCAGACGCACCGCTTCGGAGAATGCCTCCAGTATGCGAAACGAGTAGATGTCGGGCTCCAACCGGTAGCGGATGATATCACCAAAACTCTCCTCTTCGGGGTTCATGACCATTATCGGCAAGGTGATGCCGTTGCGGCGAAGGTCCACCCCCTCATCGGAATAGGCCACCGTCAGGTAGTCGACCTGGTTGAACTGCAGCGCCCCAGCCACCTCCACCTTGCCGGTGCCGTAACCCGAAGCCTTCACCATGGCCATCAGCTTGGTGGTAGGTCGGATAAGCGAACGGTAGTAGTTGAGGTTGGAGACCAAGTTGCTTAGGTTGACCTCCATCACCGTCTGGTGGCTACGGCGCTGCAACAGCCGCGCAATCTCCTCGAAATGAAACACCCGCGCCCCCTTCAGCAGGATGGTCTGGTGGCAGAAGTCGCCCGAGTCGAACTGGCGGACAAACTCCTCCGTACTTGGGTAGAACCGCGCATCCACAGCCGAAAACAAGGCCGCATGGCGTTGCAGGGCACTGCCGATGCCCACAAAACGGGTGATGCCATGCTGCAGAACCAGCTCTGCCACCTGTCCGTAGAGGTCGGCATCGGAAATGCCAGTCTGCAGCATATCGCTCATGATAAGCGTTTTGCCTTTGTGCTGGTGCTCGTTTTGCACATAATCCAGGGCTATGGTGAGCGAGTTGAGGTCGAGGCTGTAGCTGTCGTTGACCAGCAGGCTGTCGTTAAGGGCTTCCTTCATCTCCAAACGCATCGCCACGGGGGTCAGGCTGGCGCACCGGGCGGCTATATACTCCGCCCCATAGCCCAAATACAACCCAAGGGCTATGCTGTGCATGGCGTTTTCGGCCGAAGCCCGGTCGGCAAAGGGGATGGCAAACTCGTGCTGCTGCTGTTGGTATCGGACTTTCAGCACGGTGCCGCCGCCTCGCACCTCGGTGCCCGTCAGCTGCAAGTCGTTCTCCGCCCCCAACCCCCATGTAAAGCGGCGGATGTGCCGGAAAGCCTCCTGCGAGGCCACCGCCGAATGGATATCTTTATGGTCCGCGCAGTATATCAACACTTTGCAATGTACGAAAAGTTGCAACTTTTCGGCAATCTTTTGCGAGCGGGTGAGGAAATTCTCGTCGTGCGCCTGGCCTATGTTGGTAAAGATGCCGATAGTGGGGTCGATGACCTCGCGCAGCCGCTCCATCTCCCCCACTCTGGAGATGCCCGCCTCAAAAACAGCCAGTTCATGCCCTGGGGCCATTCGCCATACGGAAAGGGGCACGCCTATCTGCGAGTTGTAACTACGGGGCGAGGCAACTATTCGGCGGCTCTCCCCATACATCTGCACTATCCATTCCTTGACAATGGTCTTACCATTGGAGCCGGTGATGCCCACCACCGGAATGTCCAGCCGATGACGGCGCACCGACGCCACCTGCTGCAAGGCAAGCACCACATCCTTCACTCGCCAGAAATTGGCAGTAGTGCACAGCTGGAACTGTTGCAGGCACTCCTCGGGCACTCCCTCGGCAGGAACCACAAAATTGCGCACTCCACGCCGGTAGAGCTCCAGCACATAGCGGCAACCCGTATTGCGCTTGGTGGGGATGGCAAAGAAAAGGCTCTGCACCAAGTCGCCCGTGTGGCGGCTATCGGTCAGCAGTTGCTCCACCTCGCTTAGGGGGTCGCAAATTTGTGCCGAAGAGCCTTTTAGAACAGTGGTTATTTCATTGGGTTTCATAACGTAATAATTTTATTGCCAATGGGACAATGCAGGCAGTCGTGTCTTTGGCAATAGCCTGTGCGCAACTGCAACAACGCCTGACTTTGGGCAGCGCTGACGGGGCGAATGCCAGCCTCGGCCCATTGGCGCATGATTCGGTTGGATTCGGGCCGGAGCTCCTGCAGGATGTCAACAGCCCGGTCGCTGTATTGCGGCATGCCGTGCTGGGCCCCGTATTCAAAAAGTAGCGGCACCCAGGCGTTGATGATAAGCAGCTGCGCAAAGTCCGAGGAAAGCCGCTTGAGCTTGCCCGGCGAAGGTTGGTCGAACTGGTAGTGGTCCGTCCAGTAGTCGGCTGCCGTTACATCAAAAAGCTGCTCAAGTGCGGCTGTTGAAGGCGTCTCCAAAAGCCGGCCGAAAAGATTGCGCGACGCGCACAGCAATCGGCCGAACTGACTGATGCGGATAGAGGGGAAACCATAAGGGCGCAAGCGGAAGAACTTCCACAGATGCCCCCCAATGGGGTTAAGCCGTGCCGCAGGGCGCAGGGCGCGGTAGTCGGCCTGCAGGCGCCGCGGATACTCGTCGACAAAATCGCCCTCTAGCAGTCCTGCCTGCCCCATCAGGATGGCCTCGATGCGCTCGGGCCGGTCGCACCAGCGGGCCAAGAGGTTGAGGTCGGTGGCTCGGGCCATAAGCTCAAAAGGCAACCCATTGGCCCTGCCCCCAAAATAGTGCGCCAAAAGCCAATAACAGCACTGCTCCCACCCACCGTGGCTCTCGACCAAAAGCTGGCGCACCTGGCTGCATTTTTTCTCTAGGCGCTCCTCTAGCATCTGCTCCAAGGCCTGGGATATCGCCTCTGGCGAAAGCCGCGCAAGATACTCTTGGCATGGGGCCGCCAATGGGCGCGGCGGATTCATCAGCGCCTCGTAGTTGTCCCACACCGCCTGCGGAATATGGCCAGCAATGCACAGCGTGGGCAGGTTGTGGCATCCCTGAAGCGTAACGGCGCTGTCGCAGTCGTAGACCACATGCAGCACCACGTTGTCGTAAGCGCGGTCGGTGCTGTGGTGGTGCAGGTTCCAATCCGAAGCCCTCACATGCACCTCCACATTGCCTGCCCAAAGCGTCTCCCCCACCCGCACTCGCGCGTCAAAGAAATCGGGTCCGGCATCATCGTTGGGCACACCAGCCCGCTCCACCACAACCCGCTGCCCCTCCACGGTGCGCATCTCGCCCTCCAGCAGCTGGTGCTGCCAGATATACTGCAGGAATGTCTCTGGAGGAGGGCACATCGTTTCCGGCAAGCAGTTGGTGGCGCCACGGCCTAATTGAACAGATCCTTCATCTTGTCAAAGAATCCGCGCTCCTGCCGGCTGGGATTGGGCTGCAGGTTGGGGCAACGGTCGAGCTTGGCAATAAGCTCCTTCTCCTCATGGGTGAGGCTCTTGGGCACCCACACGTTCACGCTCACCAGCAAATCGCCTCGGCCGTAGCCGTTCATTTCCGGCAAGCCTTTGCCGCGAAGGCGCAGCACCTTGCCCGAGGGCGTGCCAGCCTCTATCTTCACCTTCACCTTGCCCGAGAGGGTGGGTATTTCGATGCTCGCACCCAAAGCGGCTTGGGCATAAGTGATGAAAGCATTGTAGTACAGGTTCGACTCCTGGCGCTCGAAGGTGTCGTGCGGGAGTTCCTCCACTAGCACAATCAAGTCGCCCGGCACGCCCCCGTGCGGGGCTGCATTGCCCTGGCCTGCCATCGACAGCTGCATGCCATCGGCAACCCCCGCCGGGATGTTGATGGTGATAATCTCATCGGAACGCACAATGCCCTCGCCGCCGCAGTCGTGGCACTTGTCCTTTATCACACGGCCCTGTCCACCGCAGTGGGGGCAGACGCTCTGAGTCTGCATCTGGCCCAGGATGGTGCGGCGCACCTCGGTCACCACCCCCGCTCCGTGGCAATGGGGGCAGGTATCGTAGCTGTTGTTGCGGGCACCCGTGCCACCACAACTCTTGCAAGGCACATATTTGCCCACCTTGATGCGCTTCTCGCAACCCTTGTCTATCTCCTCAAGGGTCAGCTTTACCTTGATGCGCAGGTTGCTCCCGTGCGCGACTGTGCGGGCACGGCGCCCCGCAGAGCTACCGCCAAAGCCGCTAAAGCCGCTAAAGCTACTACCGCCGCCGCCAAAGATATCTCCAAAGATGTCACCAAAATGGGAGAATATGTCGTTCATATCCATGCCGCCGCCGTAGCCACCAGCACCGCCCTCAAAAGCGGCGTGACCAAATTTGTCGTACTTGGCTTTTTTCTCTGGGTTACTCAGCACGTCATACGCCTCCGCCGCCTCCTTGAACTTCTCCTCGGCTTCCTTGTCACCAGGGTTACGGTCGGGGTGATACTGCAAGGCAAGCTTGCGGTAGGCCTTCTTCAACTCATCGGCAGTGGCATTGCGCCCCACGCCCAATACTTCGTAATAATCTCTCTTAGCCATATAACACTCTCTCTTTCAAAAAAAAATCAGAAAAAACTAAACAGCCACCACCACCTTGGCGTAGCGCAGCACCTTGTCGTTGAGGTAATAGCCCTTCTCCACCACCTCCGCCACAGTGCCCTTCTGGCTCTCGTCGGCAGCGGGGAACTGGGTGACCGCCTCGTGCAGGCTCTCGTCGAACTTCTGGCCCTTGGCCTCCATCGCCTTGAGCCCCTTTTGTTCGAGAATCTTCATCATCTTGTTGTAAATCAGCTGCACACCCTCTTTCGAAGCATCGTCGTCGGCAATGTGCTCCAGCGCCCGCTCAAAGTCGTCCACCACCGGCAGGATGGCCTTGATGGTCTCCTTAGCACCATTAAGGAGCAGGTCGGCCTTCTCCATATTGGTGCGTTTGCGGTAGTTCTCATACTCCGAATAGATGCGCACATATTTGTCGTTGGCCTCTATCAACTTTTGGCCCAACTCTTCCACTTTTCGACGCTCTTGTGCCTCGTGTTGCTCGCGATTGCGGTGGCGTTCCTTGCGGCTCTGGTGCTGCGTTTCGGTGGGCTCGGCAGCGGGCTGTTGCCCTCCGTCGGGCTCTGCCTCCGGCTGCCCGTCTGCCTGCGCCTTTGGCTCTTCGCCAGCCTGCGCCTTCGGCTCTTGGTTCGGTTGCTCGTTTTGCTGTTGTTTCTGCTGTTGTTTATTTTCTTCGGACATGATATATAATTTACAAATTCATATTAATGCCAAAGCCCTCACTTTCCGTGCCAGAGGGCAGGAATATGCCATTTTGTCACCATACAAAGACATCCATAGGCTTCTTGGGTCGCCTGTTGTCGAGCCAACGGAAGCCGTCAAGACGGTTGCGCTCCGGCGGCAGCTGCTCCAAGGGGTAGGTCTGCATGTCGGGGTTGCCTAGGGTCACCACCCTGTCGGGAGCCCGGTCGACAAAATAGACCCGCATGCCCGAACCCCTGCCGGAGTTCACCCCCACAAGGCATTTGCCCCCGTGGGCGTCCTGGTCGGTAATGTGGTAGGTCATCTCGGCATTGCCCAGGATATCGGCATAGCGGGGCTCGCCCCCGGCAAAATATACCACCGTGTTGCGGCCCTTAATCTGGTTGAACTTTTCCCCGTCCAACTGCTCAACAAAAAAGCTACTGCCGCTAAAAAAAGCCTGCCGCGCCCCAGAGGTGTCGTGCCGCACCACAATGGTGTCGGCCGTTGCCTGGCTATTGGTGTACCATAGCACTGGGTCGTGGAAAAGCCTTGCCGTGGAGTCCGCCGCGGTGTAGTGGACCGAGTCGCACATAGCCTGCGCCTGGCTGCGGAACGCTTTCACATGGTGGTAGGCCATCACCCACTCGAGCCCTCCTGCCGAATCGGTGCCCACAAAAATGCTGTCGGCATGCAGGTAGAGCGTATCCGCCTCCGCGCTGTCGCCCTCGTTGCGACCATAGAAGCGCACCAAGGCACTGTCGATGACAAGCGAAAGACCCTTCCGACGCCCCGTTTCGGCGTAGCGCCCCGTGGCGTCAACATCGTTCACCGTGTCCTTCAGGAGCACATGGCCCGCTGCCATACCCAGCCCAGTAGGCTCGTGATAGTCGAGCGTGTCGCTGTAGAGGTGTTGCCCGCCGCGGTGCACCTGCGAGGCCTTGACAGAATGGGCCTTGCGCAAGTCGGTGTTGTAGGTACCCCTTTCGCTGTAGAGGCGGGTGGAATCCATATACACCCACGTAGGGCTCCAAAAATAGGCCATCTGCGGCTCTGTCTCGTAGGTGAGCGTGTCGGTGAGCAGGCACATGCCTGTGTCGGTAAGGACCACCGAATCGTAGATGTCGAATACCTTCAGGTCGGAGTTGTAGTAGCCCCGCCGGCTCTCTAGGCGCCGCGTCCCGGCGGTGGCAATGCCCCAGGTATCGTAGAAGGCTATGGACGAGAAACGGTCGTAGGTAAGGTGGTCGGACTTAAGCACGGTGCCCCCGTCAACCATGCGCACGGTGTCGTCCCAAATCTCCGCCACGCGGCTCTCCCCATCGTAGTAAAGCTGGTCGCCGTAGATGGTCGTGGTGTCGGTCAGCTCCATCTTGATGTTGCCAAAAGCCATAAAATCGTTGCGCACGGTGTTCAGTAGCGCCGAGTCGGCATATAGCACCATGCCCTCGTGCATCGCCTTGACGCGCCGATAAAGAATCCACACATCGGGGTCGGTGGCATCCCGCGTGCCCATGCCAGCCTCGTAGGTTATCAGTTTTTGCCCCCACACCAGCCCCGCAGGCGTCAGCAAAAGGAGCAAAAGAACACATTTCAAGACACTTGCCCTCATAGCTTCCTGTACTTTCGTTCTTGCAAATATACGAACATTTTTACAAACATTGTCTTTTGCCCCGCCTCAGCCGCAATTTGCCCCATCGCGCGCAGCAGCAGCGCCGCCCAAGCCGATGCAGGGATAGGGTAAATAATAGTTCGCACCAAAAAGCAAGAGCCCCCACCGAAGCAGAGGCCCTTACACCATTAACCAAAAAAATTCAACTGAAAAAAAAGGGGGAAAAACGGGTTTTCTACTTAGCTCCGGTGCGCGAACCCATGCGGTCCATCGCACAGCGGAAACCTATCCATGCGGTGCTACGATCCTGGTCTTCGTAACGGCGGGTGCCGCACTGCATCCAATAGGCGCGGTCGCGCCAGCTACCGCCCTTGACCACACGCACGCGGTTGTTGACCATCGAAGTGATGTTTTTGCGATCCAAGCTGTCGGAGCGGTGATACATCTGGTTGGTCTGCTCCTCGTTGGAGCGGGTGTACTCTTCGTCGGCATCCTCTTCTTCGTCGCTCTCGCGCAACCAGCCCGAAGCCGAAGTAGGCTCCTTGCTCTCAAAGTCGTAGATGCTCGAATTCCAGTCGCCATCAAGATAGTTGATGTTGTCGGCTTGGCGGTAGTTGCGGCGGTTCATGTCGTCGGGCACATTCTCGTAAATCAGGTTGCCAGTGGCTTCGTCCACAGCAGCTTCCTCGCCGTCTTCACTCATGGCAACATACTGGTAGACATTGCCGCGGAAGGGGTTCTGGTCGTCGCCTCCAATGGGGTTGACATCCTTACGGTAGACATCGCCGCACCACTCAGCTACGTTGCCTGCCATGTGGTAGAGGCCGTAGTCGTTGGGGAAGTACCACCGCACTGGGGCAGTGTACTCCCAACCGTCGTTCAAGTTGCCTGCCACGCCCATGGCATCGCCACGCGAACGCTTGAAGTTGGCAAGGAACTGGCCATAATATTTCTTGTTGGCCGAACGCACGCTTTGCCCTGCCCAAGGGTAGGTCTTGTGCTCCACCACACGCTCGTCGTAGGTGTTGCCTATCATACCCAGGGCAGCAAACTCCCACTCAGCCTCGGTCGGCAGACGGTAGTTGGGCAAGAGGATACCGTCGGAACGGCGCACATTGCGGCTCTCGCCACCGCTAGCAGGGTTGAGGTCCGGCACACCAGCACCCTCGCCCTTGTACAAGCCAGCTAGGTACACGTCCGTCTGGAAGGCATCGGCACCCGTCAGCTCGCCTTGCGCCAACTCGATGATGCCGGCATCCACCAAAATCTTTTCGTTCACGCGGTCGGTACGCCATTTGCAGTACTGCGAAGCCTGCTCCCAGCTCACGCCCACCACAGGGTAGTCGTTGAACATGGCGCACTGGAAATAGTTCTCCACAAAATTCTCCACCCACGACAGGCGCGAACGCCACACGGTGGTGTCGGGATAGATATTCTTGACTAGCTCGGGGTACTCCTCACCGTAGGCGCGGTTCATCCAGTAAACAAACTCGCGGTAGGAGATGTTGGACACTTCGGTCTCGTCCATGTAGAACGACGACACCGTGACGGTGTGCACAAGGTTGTTCCACGAAAAGCGCGACTCGTCCGCCACGCGCCCCATCTGGAAGGAACCGCCCTCAATAAATACCAAGCCCGGACCCGTAATCTGCTCGGAATAGGACGAGCGGTCGAAACCGCCCCACTCGGTATCGTTCAGATTCCAACCCGTGGTTTCGGACTGCTGCTTGCTGCCGCTGCAGGCCGCAAACAACAGCACACTGGCCAGCACAAGAAATGAGCGTTTTAAAATCTTCATAATATAATGTATTTATTCTTTCTTACTTAGTTATTTGAGGTATGTTGTTGTATGATGCGCGTTGTATTTTACAATGATAATGTTGTTGTATGATGCATGTTGTATTTTACAAAGATAATGTTGTTGTATGATGTATGTTGCTGTGGTATGATGCACGTTGTATTGCGATGTTTCTTTTTCGTCTTCTTATTCTCTCTTTTTCTTATCGTATACGTTATTGTTGCCGAATTGTTTCGTTTTTAAGAGTTTTTATCAACTCGTCTAGAACACTCCCTCCGGCGTACACCACCCGTGCAACAGTCCCACGCGGCTATGCGCTCCGCACGGCTCATGCCTCAGAACGACGGGCAACGGATGGCCTTGACCTTGTGCTTCTGCTCGGGAACGGGCAACAGGATGCCCAAGGTGATTTCGTGCGAACCCGCAGTGCTGTTGGCTAGCTGCGAAACGGTGGCATCGTAGCTGTAGCCAATCTTGAAATGGTCCTGCTGCACCCCCACCATAAAGATAAAGGCGTCGGAGTTCTCGATGCCGTTGCGATACCACAACCCCACCAAAAAGGGCATCCAGTCCAGGTAAAGACCATAGTTGAAATAATGGAACCCGCCTTGATACTGATAGATGAAGTTGGGGGAAACAACCGGCTGACCCAAGCCCAGCGACGACTGGCGGCGACGCTCTTCGGAGAGGTTTATCAGCCCGCCCGCATTGGCCGAGAGCTTCAGGGGCACGCGATCCTCTGTATAAAAGCCCTGACTGGGCTGGTTGAGGTGGTGCGCAGCCACGCCCACATACCACGCCGGCCCATACACCAAGGCACCCGCAGCAAAGTCGGGGTAGAAAAGGCTCGTCCGATCCGGAGCCGTAGCAGAGGTCTGGTTCACAAAGCCGTTGTTGGCATCGATCTGGTCGCCAAAACGCAGGTTATTCAAATCCCACGAAAGATTGGAGTTGACCACCGAAGCCTGCAAGGCTAGGTTCACGAAAATATCTTGATGAATCTTGAAGCGGAACGAGTACATCGCCCCCAGCGAAGTGGTACCCAGTATGCCATGGTCGCCCTGACGGTCGGAGAGCACAATGGCACCAATGCCACCGTGCAGGTCGGGGATATACTGGTCGTACGAACCGCTGACAGTGGTGAAAGCGCTGACAAGACCGGGCCATTGGGCACGGTAGGTAAGGGTGATGCGCGGTGCCACCTTCGAGCCGGCAAAGGCAGGGTTGAGGTACACCGGATTGGCATAGAACTGCGAAAACCCTACATCTTGCGCCTTAGCGCCCTGCGAGCCAAGCAGCAGCATCAGCAGCATCAAAGATATTTTATCGAACTTTTTCATCATGCACATTTTGGTATATAATTCGCCTAAAACCGATTGGCAATATTACGGTTTTTTTGTCACATAAACGCGTTTCTTTCAAAAAAAAAATGCATCAGCGTGATTTTCACGCAGTTTATTTTTCAACAACGCGCCGCCGAAGACTGTTTTTTGCTGCCTTTTATCGCTCGGATTTGCAAAATTCGGCCCCTCCGCCACCATTTTTTTGCGCCCCTCACCCCGCCCCTCACCCCGCCCCTCACTCCGACCCTGGCTCCCACTCTAGCTCCGACCCTAGCTCCGATCCTCGCCTCACCCCTCGCACCGACCCTCACCCCGCCCCTCGCCCCACCCCTCACTCCTGCCCAAAAGCATCCCTGACCGAAAAAAGTTTCCCTCCTTCTCAAAAGAATCTTGGCCTGGGCAAGCATGCTACAACGCTCTAGACGGGCACTGCCCTTACGGTAAAGTATGGGTAAGGTCGCTTTTTTGTTTACCTTTTACTTAGGTTTCTTTTACCTTTTATTTACCTTTTGTTTAGGTTAGGTAAACAAACGGTAAAAGAAAAGTAAACAAAAGGTAAACAAAAAAGCGACCCTACATACAACCCACCCCTAGGTTAGAGGTGCGCCTCCCTCGGCTTTGGTATACGGCTTATAGAACAATCAAGGCAAAAAAGATGGAAGAATTGGCTGACACCGTATGAGTTCCGTCTGCGTTCCGCGGATAAAAAAATAGTCCACTGAGAGCATATTTTATCCGCGGAAAGAAAAAACGCTATGAAAGAAAAAACGCTATGAATGGAATTTATCCGCGGAACTGAAACAGAATATAAACGGAAGGGAGCTGGGCGGCTCCGTATGAGTTCCGTCTGCGTTCCGCGAAAAGAGGGATCGCCCATTGGGTCCACTGGGAATTATGAATACAAGTATGAATATAAGAATGTATCTTATCCGAAATAAAAAGGGGGAAAAAAGAAAAAGAAAGCGGCATATGTATATATATGTGTGAGTGTGTGTTAGGGGGGGGTAAAAAATGTTGAAAGAATGTTGAAAAAAAATCTCGAAAAAAAACTTGCCATGTCGGAAAATGTTTGTAATTTTGCAGCAGAAAAATAGTTGGAAATAGAACATGAAAAGGCGAATATCGATGGCGCCAAAGTGCGGATTTTGAACACATTACCCGCAGTTTAGGCAATAAAGCGACCGATAGAGCCGAGGCAAATTTAAGCAGTTAATAACCGAAAAAACATCAAAAAACATGAAAATGCATTACAGCACACCACAGCTAACCGTGGTTGAATTCAAGGTGGAGGAAGGGTTTACTAGTTCTTCTTTTTCCGCCAAAACCTCTAGCTACAATGACCTAGACCTAATGCGGCGGAACGAGAGCGTAGGCACGGGCGGCATCTATGGTAGCTCCATCACAGGTAACGAAAACGAGCACGGCAGCTGGTTCTAACGGAGGGATTGTTGCCGAGAGCACATCAAGAAAGGTTGCCGCTATAAGCAAATTCAGTTTGCCCCGAGGGCACGCCGGGATTGTTGTTGTGGGTACATCCGTTAGCTGCATTAAGCAAAAAAAAGGAAAGAAAGTAAGTAAGTAAGTTAAGCAAAACAAGTTATGAAAAAGCAAATAATTGCGGTGACCCTCTTTGCCGCCGCCGTGGTGCTGACCGCCTGTAAGAAGGACGAGGTGGGTACACCCGTAAATTCGTTTAACGCCTTCAGCGAGGCCTCCGGCTCCGCCAAAACGCACCTCGAGCCCGACGTGACAAACCATGCCTTCCGCGTTATGTGGGACCAAGGCGATGAGATTAAGATTTATGGTGCTGCGGGGAGCAGCGCCACCTATAGCACGCAGCAGAACGACGTGGAGGCAGCCACCTTCACCACCGCTGCCGGCACGGGCGTGAGCGAGGGCAGTAGCTACACCGCCTTCTACCCCGCCACGATAGCCACGAGCAGTAGCACGGTGACCTTGCCTGCGCAGCAGCCCTATCAAGCAGTGCAGCAGGATGCCGGCGGCTACTACGGCTATGTCACGGGCTTCCCGATGGCGGCGCAGTCCTCGAACGCTGACCTGTACTTCAAGAACCTCTGCGGCCTTTGTGTGCTGCGCCTGAAAGGGCCCTCGGGGGCTACGGTGAGCAGTATCACCCTCAGCGAGCCCACCTACCCCTACACCACATCTTCTGCCTTGTCGGGTGGCTATAGCGTAAGTTGGTCGGATGCAGGCCTCCCCAGCTTGGCCGCACAGAGCATCTCCAACCCCTCCACCGGCGGTCAGGAAAGCGTGCAGCTGAGCGGCTGCAATGTCACCCTGGACGGCAATTATGGCCTCTTCTACTTCTACCTCCCCCAAGGAGAGCACCAGTGGCTGAACGTAAAGGTGGACTACACCCTCAGCGGCACCGCCAAGACCTTCAGCCGCACCATCCTGGCCAGTAGCTACGACTCCGTCACCACTTTCGGCTTCACCCGCAGCCGTTGGACCGCCCTGGATGTGGACCTCTCCAGCGACATGGCCAACACGAGCGGAAGTGAGAGCTACGGCCTAGTCTACGCTGCCGACAGCCTCACCTTTAGCGGCGATGGCGACCCTATCCTGAACACCAACCACCGCATCACCGACAAGCAGGGGTGCTACACCATATTGATCGACGCCGACCCGACCGTGTTCGACGCCACCGACCTCACAGGTTCGCGCTTCTACACGCTCTATAACGACATGGACGGCACCACGCCTTGGGACGGCATCGTCATCCGCTACGCGAAGGTCGATGCCCACGAGGCACTAACCATCAACGCCGAGGGTCCGCAGTACGGCAACTCAACCACTGCCGCCAACGCCAACAAGCTTAGCTTGTGGGCAGGTGTGAGCCGTAGCGACTTTGACGCGGAAGCCTACGTCCGTAACCGCATTGCCGTGATTATCGGCACGTCGGACACTGCCGGCGTGACCGATGGCAGTAGCGCCAGCACGGTGTACTACCACCTCTTTGCCAACAGCTTAAACAATAACGCCTGGACCACTCCGGCACACGTGAGCGCGCAGATGTCGTGGGACAAATGGAAGACCAACGACGCCACAGGCTATGTGCGCGCTGTGGTAGGTGGCGACCAGAGCGATGTAGACGGCACCGCTACGAGCACCACAAAGATCAACTTCCAGGGCACCATCTATAAGATTCGCATCTACAACCGCGTAATCACCGAAGCGGAACGTAGCAACTGGTTCACCTACGGCTCGATTGCCGGCAGCAGCAAGTAGCCCTGCCGCTGCGCAAGCGCAGCAATGCAGCCCCAGCCAAGGGAGCACAAATATTGCAACACCCATATCGGACCGCCCCGCCAACAACGCGGGGCGGTCTTTTTTGGTTATAACTTTTGGATTTGGCTTAAATTTTGGCCAATTAGTTTGAATTTTGGTGGACATAGTCTTCCGTTGTGCCATACAGAACAAAGCAAAGTATAGTGAGCAGGCCTGCCAATACACCCACGGAACTGTAATTATAGATGAGATTGACAAGCACCTACACCCGGAACTTCAGGCGCGCATACTGAAGTCGCTACACAACACATTTCCAAAAATACAATTCATTGTCAGCACCCACGCCCCTTTGGTAATGTCATCGGTAGAGACAAAAGAGGACAATGTGGTTTATCGGTTGGAGTACAAGGGTGGGGAATACAGCCACACCGAATTGGTCACATACGGCCTGGACGCGTCGACCATTATGGAAGTGTACATGGGGCAGGTGCCACGCGATTTTGCATTTGGCAAGGAAATAAAGGCCATTGAGGCACAGTTACGGGAATCTATCCCCATTGCCATTGCTCATTGAATTTGAGCAGGTAAATATTCGGGCACAGTACATTCTGAATACACTCTAGGGCAGAGACGACAAATATGCCCGCCTAGCGGCACAAAAGCGGGAGTGGCAAAGGCCCGAAGAGAGAGGACGCCGCAAACCTAAAATATAAGACGCCAGCGGAGGCAACGAACGCCAAAGGAGGGGGCAATGCAATAAAAAGCGGTGTGGGCCGTTATGAGGGAAGGGATTAGGAGTATACCCACAAAAAAGTGGCACATTATGAAAATAAGAAAGGTACACCTACAAAACTTCAGATGCTATGAGTCGAAAGATTTTCAGTTCAATGAAAATCTTACCGTTGTAGTAGGCAGCAACACATCTGGGAAGACATCCTTACTCAGGGCTATCAGAATTGGGCTGGGGGGATATTTATCGTCCCTGCCGACGCTTGACAGCGGTAGCTATTTCCGGTGCAATTTTACAAAAGAAGACCGGCGACAATGGTTCAACGAACGGAACCACGACTACGAGGAAAGTGAGATACAACCGTGCATAAAGGTCGAGGGGTTATTCCCATTCCCAACAGATAGAGGGGATGGGCTATTATATGAAGAGAGGCCTATAAAATGGTATCGAGAGATGACAAAGGCGAACAATACCGTTCATAACAGGAAATGTGCTGGTGAATTGATAGATGCGGCAGGCGAGCTGGTACGCAGACGCAGGGATACCACACAAGGTGCTGTGTTTCCGCTGATTCTGTCGTTTTCCGCCGATCGCATGAACGCACAAGGTCGTCAATCGGGCAAGGTAAAAGAGAGGTTAAAAAGAATAGATAAAGCCTACCGATCGGCGCTAAGAAACGACATTGACTTTAACAGTGCGATAGATTGGCTGAAACAATACGATAAGAACATGGAAGATAGGATGGTGTTTGCCGGAAATAAAGAAGCGTTCTTTGAGGCCATAAGCAAGGCGATACCAATGCTATCACAAGTTACATTGCACAGCGGGCAGATAGAAGCAGTGGTAGAAATAAACGGAGTGAGAGAACGACACCACTATAATTACATGAGCGATGGATTCAAATCTGTCATCTGCCTTGTTTCAGAAATTGCGTATCGGGCCATTATGCTTAACGGCTTCCTAGGGGCAGAAGCCGTGTATCAAACCCCTGGCATCGTGCTTATCGATGAGCTTGACCTATTCCTGCATCCACTTTGGCAACGGCGCATTTTGGGGGACCTACAGAGTGCCTTTCCAAACATACAGTTTATCGCAACGACGCATAGCCCATTTATCATTCAGAGTGTATCAAAGGAGCAGCTGCTTGTACTTGACGATGTTGAGGTTTCGGATGAAGAACCAAACATGAAGAGTATAGAGGACATTGCTGAGGAAGAAATGAATATGGGTGCGCAGATACGAAGCAAAGAATATATGGAGATGCTTAACGCTGCCCAAGAGTTTTTTGAGGTTGTCACCCACGCCAAGGACAAAACTCCGCAAGAAGTGGAGGAGTTGAGGCTTCGACTCGCTCACCTGCAAGCAAGGGTTGGCAATGACCCAGTGTACAGAGCTCTTATGGAAGAGAAGATGGATGCGCACGGACTACTGTAAATTTGTCGGAACGATGAGACCTATAGACAAAAAGAAAGCAGGCGAGACGGTGCTAGTGCATCACGCTAGCGGTGCAACAAGGTCCGAAACTATTCTTCAGACGTACAATTGCTATAGAGATGCCAAGCCGCACTTAACAGCCCACCTTGGCGAGTTTTGCTCGTACTGCGAAAATAATATCGACGAGATGAACTTGGCAGTAGAGCATATCGAGCCCAAAGAACTGAGCAAAAAAACCGGCAAGGCCTACTACGAGCATGATTGGGACAACTATTTATTGGCGTGCACTATGTGCAACAGCCAAAAGTCGACTCGTCACTATCTGCCATCCGATTTGCATCTACCTCAGAACAACAATACATTTCTAAGTTTTGTGTATCTACCGGGAGGGATAGTGCAAGTGAATCCGAATTTAACAGGACAATCCAAGCAACATGCCAAAAATCTAATGGACTTGACCAAGATTGGCAATTGGGGAAGAAATTGTTCCCCCAAAGACAAACGGTGGCAATACCGTAGCAGGGCTTGGCAAGTGGCAACTGATTGCCTAAATGAATACAAAGAGGGAAAAATCACGACAAATAGAGTAATAGAATCAGCTAAAGCACAAGGATTTTGGTCTATTTGGTTTACGATTTTTAAAGGGGAAGACGAAGTCTTGAAAAGGTTGATATCGGATTTTGAAGGGACATCAGCTTCGTGTTTTGATGCCAACAATCATTACCAGCCCGTACCACGTCCTTCGAACGCTGGGAAAAGCGACCCGATTTAGCAACGGCGAACGCCTAAACCGCACAAGCGTAAGCGGCCTGAGATGGCGAATACCTTAGCCTCGAGAGATGGATAGAATGCCACAGATGCAATAAAAAGCGGGGTTTAACGTTATGAGGGTATGCGTAAAGGAAAAATGTTTGCCGCCAGCTTGCTTGCCCTAGGGCTGCTGGGCGTGGCGGATGCCAAAGCCCAGAGCGGCTACGCCGGGGGTTCGAAACTAGGCACGGGGAGCTGGCACAAGATAGCCGTAGAGAGCGCGGGAGTGTACGCCATTGGCACTAGCGATGTGCCGGAGCTATTGGGCGCCCAATGTAGCGGCATTGCCCTCTTTGGCGCCGCTGGGGGGATGCTGAGTGCGAGCAACATGGCCTCGCACCCCGACGACCTAGTGCCGGCAGCAATAGAAGTGGAGGACGCAAACGGGAACGGCATCTTTGAGGCGGAGGACTGCATCCTGTTCTATGGCGAGGGGCCGGGGGTGTGGCGCTACAACAATAGCGACGGGCTGTTCGAGTACACCCCGCACGCCTACGCAAACAACAACTACTACTTCCTCACCACCGGATACAGCCCTGTCGATAGCACCCTGCGCCTGCAAAGCGCCTCCTACACTGCCACCACTACTGCCACCACGGGCAGCTACACCGCCGTGGCCCTCTACCACGAAGAGAGCGTCAACCCCGTGGAGGGCGGGCCGCTGTGGATGGCCGAGCGGCTGAGCACCGCGATGCCAAGCCGCAGCCACACGCTAGCGCTACCTGCCGAACCGGAGGGGGGCAACGCCACGGTGCGCTACGGCCTGGCCCACCTCTCCGACTACGCGGGGCAGTTCACCCTGGCGGCAGGGGGCGAGACATGGTCGAACCACTTTGATGCCTACAACACCTACAACACCTTCTGCCACCGCCTCACCGCCTGCGGCAACGAGGTGGAGCTAAAGCTGACCTACACCCCAAGGGAGAATACGGCGGCGGGGTACCTAGACTTTATTGAGGTCAGCGCCACAGTGCCGCTGGCCTACCAAGGAGGGCAACAGCTGCTGCGCAGCACGCAGCGATTGCAGGAAGGCTCGGTGGGCAGGTTTGCCGGGACGGGCTATGCCGAAGGAATGCGCCTGTGGGACGTGAGCGAGCCGGAGCAGCCACGCGAGATAGCCGTGCACGCCGAAGCCGGGGGCGGATTCGGCTTTGCCGCACCAACGGACGCCCCACGCACACTGGTTGCCTTTACGCGCGAGAGCGCCATGCACCCCACGGGCATCGAGGCCGTCCGAAACCAGGACATACACGGAGCCGAGGTGCCAGAATATGTGATAGTGACGCACCGCAGTTTCGAAGCCCAAGCGCAAAGGCTTGCCAACCTGCACCGCGAGGAAGAGGGGTTGCGGGTGCTGGTAGTCACCCAAGAGGAGGTCTTTAACGAATACTCCAGCGGACGCCCGGACCCCATAGCCATCCGCCAGATGATGCGCAGCCTGCGCGCAAAGGATTCTACAGGGGAGAATCCGCGCCATCTGTTGCTCTTTGGCAAAGGCACCTACGACAACCGCAACTTGCTAGGCTCCAATCAGCTGAGCACAATTACATATCAATACGGCAACACCGTGCTGAGTGATGTGGCCGCCTACCCTTCGGACGACGTATACGGCTATTTGGACGACAACACCACAGGCGTTTTTGAGGGCGAGCTGAGCGTGGGCATCGGGCGCCTGCCCGCCAAGACGGTGGAGGAAGCCGAGCACCTAGTGGACAAGATAGAGGGGTATATGAGCAAGCGCGACTTAGCACAAGGCGGCGTGCGCGGCGACTGGCGCAACCGGGTAACCCTGCTAGCGGACGATGCCGACCCCTCCACACCGGGCGACACAGTCTTTGCCAGCGATGCCGAAAAGATGGCACGGAGCATACAGGCGAAGTACCCCGAGCTGAACATCGACAAGATATACGCCGACGCCTACCCGCAACAGTCGGGCGCGAGCGGCAGCTACTACCCCGAAGTGAACAATGCCCTGCGCCAACGGATAAACTACGGGACGCTGCTGCTGAACTACATAGGCCACGGCTCGGACAAATATATCGGCACCGAGCGCTACATGGAATTTTCGGACATCGAGCAGTACACCAATACCGACCGGCTGGCATTCTTTGTCACCAGCACCTGCTCGTTTGGGCACTACGACCTAGTGGGGGATATCTGCGGCGCCGAGGCCTTTCTGCTAGCCGATGCCGCAGGGGTGGGGATAGTGACGGCGGCGCGCCCAATCCACCACTCGCACCCCTTCAACAGCCGGGCATGCCTCTACGCCCTCGACCCGTCCAACACCTTGGGGCAAGCGCTACGCAGGACCAAGAACGAGGTATCGGCATCGCACTGCATAGCATTGTTGGGGGACCCCGCCTTGCGCCTTTCCATCCCTGCCAAGGATGTGGTGGTGACTGCCATCAACGGCCGCCAGGTGAGCCCAGAGGCGACCGACTCGGCACAGGTGCTTTCGCGCGTTACGGTGGAGGGGGAGATTCGCGACGGTGGCGGCACGCTGGACAGCACTTTCAACGGCACTATCTACCCAATTGTGTTTGACCGCCAGAGCAAAAGCAGCACCCTGGCCAACGACAACGACAGCACCGAGGTGGAGTTTGTCCAGCAAAAGAGCGTGCTGTACAAAGGGCGCCACGGCGTGAGCGGCGGGAGGTTTTCGTACAGCTTTGTCATACCCAAGGACGTGGCCTACCACTACGACTACGCCAAGCTGTCGCACTACGCCCGCAGCGACGACAACGACGACGCCACGGGGCAGTACAGCAACATCATGTTCGGCGGCCTGGACTCAGCGGCAGGGCAGACTGGAGGATACCCCAGCGTGAAGCTTTACATTGGCGACACCAACTTCCTTAGCGGAGGGCTGACCAACGAAATGCCCACCCTCTACGCACGTCTTGCCGATTCGGCGGGCATCAACGCAGCCGGCAGCGGCCTAGGGCACGACATCACCGCCACGGTCGACGGCAACCCATACAGCACCGTGATACTCAACGACTACTATGAGCCCAGCATCCAGGACAGCCGCTGCGGCGAGGTGCGCTACACCCTAGGCAAACTGGAAGAGGGCTCGCACACGCTCACCGTCAAATGCTGGAACATCTTCAACCGTTCGGCAAGTGCCACAATAGGCTTTACGGTTGCCAACGACCGCCAGAAACAGATTGGCGTGTTTGCCGCAGCGCCCAATCCTGCCCACGAGCGCACCACCCTGCGCATCGAACACAATGCCGACACCGCGTTGCAGAGGGCCACGGTGGAGATTTACGACATACGCGGAGCGCGCCTGCGGCAGCTCAGCGCCGCAGGCGCTAACGATGGCAGCTGCGTGATAGCCCTGCCGTGGGACTTTCGGACCGAGGGCGGCGCCACGGTGCCAAGCGGTGTGTACATGGTGCGCGCTACCCTAGTCACTAGCACGGGCGATGTGCTCACCAAAACTGCCAAAGTGGTGCGCTACTGAAGCGCGGCAGAGCGCGCGCGGGGCGGGACGAGAGCCACCGAAACCAAAAAAAAACAAAGCCAGAACAATAAAAAGCGGCCACAGCCGTTTTGGAAGCATTAACTGCATTGGATTGATGAAAAGACTTGTCACATTGCTTTCCGGCGCGCTTGCCATTGGCCTTGCATGCAGTGCCAACGCGCAGTACCTCTCCGCCCTCACTGGGCAGACGAACAACTATATCTCCACCGGCATGCCTATCCTGCTCATAGCCCCCGATGCCACCGCCGGAGCATTGGGCGATGTTGGGGCAGCCACCGTGCCGGACATCTATTCGGCGCACTGGAACGGCGCCAAGTTCGCTTTCATCGAGGGCGATTTGGGCTTTAGCACCACCTACACCCCATGGTTGCGCAACCTAGGGGTGGGCGATATGAATCTGCTTTACCTTGGCGGATACAAACGCATCAACTCGAGAAGCACCGTAGCCGCCTCGCTGACCTATTTCTCGCTAGGCGAAATCCAAAGTACGGACTCCGAAGGCAATTCCAACGGCACGATGAACCCCAACGAATTTGCTGCCGACATCACCTATGCCATGAAACTGGGCGAGGAGTTGTCGCTGGGCGCGAGCGGCCGTTTTATCCAGTCCGACCTCACCAACGGGCAGAACGTCTCCGACGGCAGCGGATACGTCACCACCAAACCTGGGCACAGCCTAGCGGCGGACTTGGGCCTGTACTGGCAACACCCAATTGACGGGGCGCAGACGCTGGCATTGGGCGTCTTTGTCAGCAACTTGGGTGCCAAGCTGTCCTACTCCGACGACGACACCCGCCAGGAGTTCCTCCCCGCCAACCTGCGCGTGGGAGTGCGCTACAGCTACGAGATAGACGAATCCAACAAAATCAGCGTGATGGCGGACGTGAACAAGCTGATGGTGCCCACCCCACCGGTCACCGTTGGCGACAGCACCTACAGCCGATACTATCGCAACCAGACGGAATACTACAACACGGGGGTGATGCGGGGCATCATCCAGTCGTTCTACGATGCTCCGGGCGGCCTGGGCGAGGAGCTGCGCGAGTTGCAGCTGTCGGCAGGTGCGGAGTACTGGTACAAGAACACCCTAGCAGCGCGGGCGGGGTATTTTTACGAGGACGACACCAAAGGCGGAAGGCAGTACGCCACCGTTGGTTTTGCATTGAGATACAACGTGATGCAATTTGACCTTGCATATCTCATCCCCACTACATCCATCAGCAACAACCCCCTCTCCAACACCATACGCATCTCGCTCACCTTTAACCTAACGACCAAATCAAGAAAATCGTAACCATGCGCGTGGGATTCGGATACGACGTTCACCAACTAACAGCTGGGCGCAAGCTATGGCTTGGCGGAGTGGAAGTGCCCCACAGCAAAGGCCTGCTCGGGCACAGCGATGCCGATGTGCTATTGCACGCGGTTTGCGATGCGCTTTTGGGGGCTGCCGCCCTAGGCGACATTGGAGGGCACTTCCCGGACAGCGACCCGCAGTATAAGGGCATCGACAGCAAGATACTGCTACGCAAATGCGGCGAGTTGCTGACGGCGGAGGGTTACCGGATTGCGAACATCGACAGCACCGTTGTGGCCCAAGAGCCCAAGATAGGCCCATATATAGGCCAGATGAGGCAGACGATGGCCACAATGCTGAAGATAGACCCTGGGCAAGTCTCCGTCAAGGCCACCACCACCGAGCGGTTGGGCTTTGAAGGCCGTGAGGAAGGCATCAGCGCATATGCTATTGCGCTTATCGAAAAACAGCAAGTATCCCCCACCCTATAAAGCGACCAAAACCAAAACACTATGGAAAAGCCACAGATATCGCCCCAAGCGGATAGCGAGGCCGAGGTGTTGGAAGACCCCGGCTGCAGCCTAGTGCTACACAACGACGATGTGCACACCTTCGACTACGTCATCAAGGCGCTCGTTGACATCTGCCGCCTGAGCAGTTCGCAGGCCGAACAGTGCGCCATTGTGGTCCACTGCCACGGCAAATGCACCATTAAGCACGGCAGCTACGAAAACCTGTTGCCGATGCACACAGCCCTACTGGACAAGCAACTGACTAGCGAAATAATCCGATAGCCATTTCGGCCGACAACCCTTTGCGGCCGGCGCAAACATAAAGAGAAATAACACAACCATTCCATGAATACAACACTATTAATTATCGTACTGATTTTGGGCCTAGTGCTGGTGGCCCTAGAGATTGTTGCCCTGCCGGGAGGGGTAGCCGGCGTTTTTGGCTTGGGGCTACTCGTCTTTGGCGTGTGGCAGAGCTACCGCCTGTGGGGCGACGCGATGGGCAACATTATCCTGCTTATTTGCACGGCAATAACTGCCATACTGCTTGTTATCTTCCTCAAAGCCAAGACATGGAAACGGTTCAGCCTAAAGGAGGAGTCGAGCAGTAGCGTCAACCATGTGGACCAGAGCAACATTGCCGTTGGCTCGCTTGGCCGCACCATAGCCCGCCTCGCCCCCACAGGCAAAGCCCTGATTGACGACGAATTGGTAGAGGTGCATGCCATCAACAAGTTCATCGACCCCGACCGCCCCGTGAAGGTGGTGGGCATCGAGGGCTACCGCATTGATGTGGTGGAAGTGCCCACCGACGACCGCTTTGAGGATGTGCCTGGCGGTTTGGAAAACTAGGAACGAATGTTTAATTAAATAACCAGTTTTTTATGACAACAACAACTATTATTTTGGTGGTAGTGGTATTTATCCTACTGTGCCTTTTCCTTTATCTGGTCCCAGTGGGGCTATGGTTCCAAGCGTTGGTGTCGGGGGTGCACACATCCCTTATCCAGCTCATGTTCATGCGTTTTCGTAAGGTGCCCCCTAGCATTATCGTCAACAATATGATCAACGGAGCCAAGGCCGGACTGAGCCTTTCGCAAAACGAGATGGAGGCCCACTACCTGGCAGGGGGTAACGTCAGCAACGTGGTGCAAGCACTCATTTCCGCGAGCAAAGCCAACATCAACCTCGATTTCCACACCGCCACTGCCATAGACCTTGCAGGCCGCGATGTGCTGAAGGCAGTGCAGACCTCCGTCAACCCCAAAGTTATCGACACGCCGCCCGTGGCTGCCGTGGCGATGAACGGCATCCAGCTGATAGCCAAAGCCCGTGTTACCGTCCGCACCAATATCAAACAGCTTGTTGGCGGCGCTGGAGAAGAGACCATCCTGGCACGCGTGGGAGAGGGCATTGTGACAGCCATTGGCTCGGCAAAGACGCACAAAGAGGTGCTGGAGAACCCCGACACCATATCCAAGCTAGTACTATCCAAGGGTTTGGACAGCGGCACAGCCTTTGAGATACTTTCGATAGACATTGCCGACGTTGATGTGGGTAAGAACATTGGAGCGCAGTTGCAGATGGACCAAGCCAATGCCGACAAGAACATTGCGCAGGCCAAGGCCGAGGAGCGCAGAGCAATGGCAGTAGCCTCGGAGCAGGAGATGAAAGCCAAGGCCCAAGAGGCGCGCGCGATGGTGATTGAAGCCGAAGCCGAAGTGCCCAAAGCGATGGCAGAGGCCTTCCGCAGCGGCAACCTTGGGATTATGGACTACTACCGCATAAAAAACATTCAAGCCGACACCGATATGCGCGAAAGCATTGCCAAACCTGGTGGCAAAACCGCCAACAAACCCCTTGGCGAGCAGAAATAAAGCCATTTCGGACAACGGTGAATGCAAAGAAAGGCCCCCTAAATAGGAGGCCTTTTTTTATTCATAACAGTTGCTAATACACGCAATTAAGTGCAGCGAGAGGGCCATTGAACGAGATTTTTTCGGAGCAAAAATCCATTATCCGAAAAAAAAGACGTATTTTTGCATCCCGTATTTTTGTTAATCGAAAAGACGGAATCATGAAAAACGGTTTTGACAACGAGAAGTATCTCAAAATCCAGTCCGAACACATCAAAGAACGTATCTCCAAGTTCGGCAACAAGCTTTATCTTGAATTTGGCGGCAAACTCTTCGACGACTACCATGCAAGCCGAGTTTTGCCCGGTTTTGAGCCCGACAGCAAGCTGAAGATGCTCATGCAACTGCGCGACGATGCCGAGATTGTCATTGCCATTAGTGCCAAGGACATCGAAAAGAACAAGGTTCGCGCCGACCTAGGCATCACCTACGACGATGACGTGCTACGGCTACGCGATGAGTTCCGAAACCGCGGACTGCTGGTGAGCGCCGTTTGCATCACCCAATACAACGGTCAACCTAGCGCCCACGCATTTCGTGAACGCCTCGAGCGCCTAGGCATAAGCTGCTATTACCTTTACCTTATAGAGGGCTACCCCACCAATGTGGACATTATCTGCTCCGACAACGGCTTTGGCCGAAACGAGTACATCAAGACCACTCGCCCACTGGTTGTGGTCACCGCCCCCGGCCCAGGAAGCGGCAAAATGGCCGTATGCCTAAGCCAGCTCTATCAAGAGAACAAACGCGGCATCAAAGCCGGATATGCCAAATTCGAGACCTTTCCCATCTGGAGCATCCCGCTGAAGCATCCGGTGAATGTGGCTTACGAAGCAGCCACTGCCGACCTGAACGACGTGAACATGATAGACCCCTTCCATCTGGAGGCCTACGGCAAGACCGCCGTCAACTACAATCGCGACATTGAGATATTCCCCGTTCTGAACGCCATATTCGAAGGCATCTATGGCGAGAATCCCTATAAATCGCCCACCGACATGGGTGTGAATATGGCAGGTTTCTGCATCTGCAACGACGAGGTCTGCTGCAAAGCTTCCAAGGACGAAATCATCCGCCGCTACTACGCAGCGCTCTGCAAATATGCCGAAGGCAAAATTCCGGAGTCGGAAGTTGACAAAAACGCCTTGCTGATGAAGCAGACAAAGGTCACCACAGATGATCGCCGCACCACCGTGGCCGCCAAAGAACGCGCCATAAAGGAGAACGCCCCTGCCGCTGCCATTGAACTAGCCGATGGCACACTCATCACCGGGCACTCCTCTGCCCTCTTGGGTGCTTGCGCTGCCCTGCTACTCAACGCCATCAAACACCTGGCCGGCATAGACCATAGCGTGAAACTGATTGCCCAGGAATATATCGAACCCATACAGCACACCAAGACCACCCTCCTGCACGGCCACAACCCTAGGCTTCACACCGACGAGGTGCTGGTGGCCCTATCGATATTGGGCTTGAACGACAAAAACTGCCGCAAGGCGCTGGACACCCTGCCCTTGCTACAAGGATGTCAGCTACACTCCACCGTTATGTTGGGCGAGGTGGACCAGAAGATCTTCAAGAAACTGGGCATCGACTGTACTTCGGACCCTATGCCAAAGAAATGACCCCCGCGCCATAAACGACAAGTGGGCTACCCAAATGGGCGGCCCACTTTTGTTTATACAGTACAACACAGCTAACCTCGAAGGGGATTATCCCCACAGCGAAAGCGCACACATCAAATGCGGCGCGTAGAGCACTCGGGAGGGAGCATTTCCCTTGCGCCACTACGCTGCACTAGCGACACAAGATGCAACACCAGTCTAGTACTGTTCCTTTTCGTTGGGGAAATCCTGACTTTTGACATCGCAGATGTATTGGCGGACAGCATTGCTAATGTCGGCGCCAAAACTGCCGTAAGTGCGCAGGTAGCGGGGCTTGAACTGCTGAGTGATGCCCAGCATATCTTGCAAGACAAGCACCTGGCCATCGGTGCCGGAACCGGCGCCAATGCCAATAGTGGGGATTTTGATTTGGCTAGTGACGCGGGTTGCCAAGCTGGCGGGGATTTTCTCTAGCACCAAGGCAAAACATCCTGCCTCTTCGAGTACCTTGGCGTTGTGGAGGAGCTGTTGGGCTTCGTCGTCCTGAGTGGCCCGAACGGCATAGGTGCCAAACTTATTGATACTTTGCGGAGTTAGGCCCAAATGCCCCATCACCGGGATTCCAGCGGTGAGGATGCGGGTGATGGATTCCAACACCTCCTCACCGCCTTCGAGCTTGACGGCATCGGCACCCGTTTCCTTCATGATTCGGATGGCCGAAGCCAAAGCCAACTTGGAGTTGCCCTGGTAGGTACCAAAGGGCATATCTATTACCAGCAGGGCACGCTTGACGGCACGCTTGACAGAAGAAGCATAAACAATCATCTCGTCAAGGGTAATCGGGAGGGTGGTTTCGTGACCCTCCATTACATTTGCAGCGGAGTCCCCCACAAGAATCACATCTATCTTGGTGGCATCCAAAAGCTTTGCCATAGAATAATCATAAGCGGTAAGCATTGCAATCTTTTCGCCGCTTTGCTTCATGCGTTGTAGCACATGCGTTGTGACTTTGGCCACATCAGTCTGTAGATAAGCCATGATAAGACTTGTTGTATGTTTTTATGGTTCTAATCCAACTCTTCATCACCATCATTGCGAAACGGGCTTGCAGCGTTGTCGTCAAGCTCTTCCTCTTGGGTCGGGACAATGCGCAACATGGCGCGGAAAGGCTTTTTAAAGTCGTACTCGCCCTTGTTGTTGATGCGGAATGGTTTATAATATTTTTCCTCGCCACCAATAACGATAGTGACAGCCCCCTGCTCGGTAGGGGAATCAGCCAAGTAGAGGTATCGGGATATTTCATCCTCCTTGATGCGCTTGGCCAAAAAGATGGTGTCGAACATAGTGGGATTGATGGCACCCTGAATCATCAGCACAGCGCCCCCTTTGACCTTTTTGGTAGGTAACGACTTGAATTCAGGCCCTTTAGAAGTGTACTTCTTGCCAAAGACACGCAAGCCCGACTCCACCTGCTGCTCCGTTACGGGGAAGCGCACGAAAATGGAGTCGGCCAGATATTGGCACTCGCCCGGCCTGCGGTTGAAACTAGAGCGGAGCACCACATAGCCCACCGGTAGGATAATCTGCCGAAGGTGAGGAACAAGAAAATAGTGGTCGACAATTTGCCGATAGTCCAAATGCTCCTCGATGCTCAGCCGCACCGGCGGCGGACAGGAATCCTTGGTATTTTGAACGCTGTAGATGGAACCCTTTTTGAGAATCACCTGAGTATAATAGGCACGGATATTGCTGTCCTGAGCGGGGAGGAAACAACCACTGTTGCCACCGAGGCACTCTATGGGGTTGTCGCGGAAAGTAACCAAAACCGAATTGGTCAGCCCAATACCAGGGGGAAGGACCTTGCGGCTGTCGGGCAGTTCGGCGCAGTCGTATACCTGCCGGTCGGTAGGCACTTCGAAGCGCACAAGCTCCACAGTGTCGCCATGACAGCTACAATGGATTGGGTTATAGGCATAGCGCACCGGCATCACCTCATGCCCGCGCATGGTAAAATAGCGGTAGACCGATTCGACCCGTGCACGCATGATTTCGCTGCTACGCGCATCACCGTAAGCCTCGATGGTCATGGTATAGAGCCTTGGATTTTCGCGGTCGAAAGCACGCATATAAGCCGAATCGAGCAAATCAAGATCCGCCTCTCGGTAGGCGCTGTCGCCCTCGTCGAAGAACAGTTGCAGACAAAAGACCTCGGGATTGGTCCAGGCCTTAGGCAAATCCTTCGGCCGGATGGGCTTTTCAGAAGGTATATGTAGCCCCGAAGATTGGGCCATTGTTGCCACAATGGTGCAAAGAGCCACTAAAAAAACTATAGCCTTTTTCATAGGAGAGGCAGATTTTGGAATTTACGTTCGGATAACCCCCATTAACGGCACAACTCATTTCCCGCCACTGACCAATTGCGCCACAACCTCCTCTGTGGTCACGCCTTCGGCTTCGGCAAAGTAGTTGCGCACGATGCGATGGCGCAGCACCTCTTCGGCCACAGCCTGCACATCCTCGATATCGGGGGAGTACTTGCCCTGCATGGCCGCATGGGTCTTTGCCCCCATCACCAGGTACTGCGAAGCGCGGGGACCCGCCCCCCACGAAAGATATTTGCTAGCTAGCTGCGAACCGCCCACATGGGGGCGCGTGGAGGAAGCCAGCCCCACGGCATATCGGCAGACATTGTCCGGCACGGGCATACGACGGATAACACCTTGATAGGCCAATATCTGCTCAGCCGAAAGGACCACCTCCACCTGCTTGTTGATGCCCACAATGGTGCCCTTGACAATATCTACCTCCTCTTCGAAAGAGGGGTAATCCATTCGAATATTGAGCATAAAACGGTCCAGCTGAGCTTCGGGCAAAGGATAGGTGCCTTCCTGCTCGATGGGATTTTGGGTAGCCAACACAAAGAACGGCGCCGCCAAAGCATAACTCTTGCCCGACACCGTTACCGACCTTTCCTGCATGGCCTCGAGGAGGGCGGCTTGGGTCTTGGGAGGGGTGCGGTTGATCTCATCGGCAAGCACGATATTGGCAAAGACGGGGCCTTTGATAAACTGGAAATGGCGGTTTTCGTCCAAAATTTCGGAGCCGGTGATGTCGCTTGGCATTAGGTCAGGGGTGAACTGGATGCGACTGAAGGTAAGCCCTAAAGCATGTGCCAAGGTATTCACCATTAATGTTTTTGCAAGACCCGGGACGCCCACTAGCAAGCAATGACCGCCCGTAAAAACCGAAAGCAAAAGGCTGTTGACAGCCTTGTCTTGCCCAACAATTGCCTTGCCCATCTCGTCCTTTAACAGACGGTAGTGCTTTACAAAAGAGTCCAACAATTCGGAATCAGACATAACTTTCTTCTTTTATCCAACAATTAAACCCAACAGAAGCAATGCCTATGGTTATTTGGGCCATTTGACCCTAAAATTGGGACAAGCACGATATTCGTCCGAAATGCGGATATAAGTGGTCTTGACCATGCGGTTGGCCCACTCGATTACCTTCTCGGACTTGGCATTTTGCAGGCAGGCATTGTAAATCCGGTCGTAATCATCCGTCAAATTGGCCTTGTGCTGGGGTATTTTGCGGTTGAGTTTAATCAAGCAGTAGGCGGACTTGTTTTCTGCCGTCTGAAAGGCGGTGGCGTTGGAGATTTCGTTCACTTCCATACCCACAATGCCCACGCCAGGATATATTTGGGCAAAGGTCTCCTTGTCGAACAGGCTGCTGCCGGTGGAGGGGTTGGTGACGGTGCCGCCCTGAGCCTTACTCACACCGCTACTGAACTTTTGCGCGGCAGCCTCAAAGGTGATGTTGCCTTTGCGAATCTCATCCGCTAGGCTGTCCAAAGTAACACGGGCCCGAAGCAAATCCTCCGAGGAGGTCTTGGGCTGTAGAAGGATGTGACGCACGTTGATAGTGTTGCCACGACGCTCGATTAACTGAAGAATATGGAATCCGTATTCCGTCTCCACAATAGGCGATACCTCGCCGGGCTTGAGGGCAAAGGCAGCTGCCTCGAACTCCTTAACCATATCGCCACGGCTAAAGAACCCCAACTCACCACCCTTGGATGCCGAACCTGGGTCCTGAGAATAGAGCTTAGCCAACATGCTGAATTTCTCGCCTTTTACGATGCGTTCGCGCAACTCTGCCAACTCACCCCTCACACGGTCGCGCTCCTGCTCACTGATGACGGGTTCTATCACAATCTCCGACACCTCGTACTGGGCAGGTATCACCGGAAGGCTGTCCTGAGCAATCCGTGAGTAGTACTCGCTCACCTCGGCGGGAGTTACCTTGACATTTTCCGTCAACAGATACTCCACCTTTTGGCTGAGGATGCGATCGTGCAAAAGGTCGAAGTACTGATCGTGCAACTCGTCGTAGCTATACTGGAAGGTCTCGCGGAGCTTATCCTTGCCGCCGGCCTGACGGACAGCTGCCTTGAGATAGTACTGCACCTGTTCCTCCACCTGATCGTCGGTAACTTCAACGCTGTCCACCACGCCCTTGTGCACCAGCAACTTGCTAATGAGCATGCTTTCTAGCAATTGGCAACGTTCGGCATACTCGTTCTCTACCCCTTGGCGAAGCCGTATTTGCGCGTAGGCCTGCTCGATGTCGGAATTCTTGACAATGGTCTGCCCGACTACTGCCACAATTCCGTCGACGACCTGCCGCTCGCTGTTTTGTGCCGGCAGCAGCAACGGCAGCAGCGCCAGCAGTATCACAACAGTTCTCTTCATATGTATCACTTGTTAACCATGTTCCATTAATTAATGCCTGCACCCGACCAATGCGCGCACCCTAATACTCCATTTTCTCCAAGACGTCGTGATGGATTTTTACGTTGTATTTCTTGCGCAAGGCGGCGTTGTTCTGCTCCTCGAGATAGTTTTGGAAAGCGTTCAGGTAATATCCGCGGGCTTCGTCGCGGGTTTTCAACTCGGGCTGCAGGATCTGCTCCACAACCAAAACCTGATAGCTTCCGCTGTCCGAATTATGGATATAAGTGCCCACATGCCATTCTCCTTCGGCTAGCAATTGCTGGTTGCCTTTTTCAACCACTTCTATCTGGTGCGAGACCTTATCGGCATTCTTACCGCGCACTTTGGCCGTCAGCCCCTCAAGCACCTTATCGCTGCCCCAACCTTTTTTCTGCCCCTTGGACAACACTGCCAAGGCCTTTTTCTTGGGGAGCAGGGTGCTGTCGGCAACGGTATAGCACTGCACGCGGGCACGCTCGTTCCAAAAATAGACTGCATCGGCAGAGTCGCCAAAATGAAAATCCCGGCTGGCCTGCAGGCAGAAGTCCTCAAATCCGGCAGTGTCCTTCAGGGCTTTAGCCCAAACCATGTGGTCGTTATAGGCAAAAATCATCAGCCCATGACGGTATTCGTCCATCAGCTCGCCAAACTCGGGATTGTCTATTTCCAAACGACTGTCGGCATATTCCAACACCTTGGCCTCGACAAAATCGCGATAACGGTCCACCACAAAAGAATCCAAACTGCAGATGCGGCGCACCTTTTTGTTTTTGTAGATGTAACGTGCAAAATCGCGGGAATTGAACTGCTTATGTCCGATGCTAAACAGCGGGCGCATATCGGTAATCTGATTGCTGTCGTAGTGGAAAATAGCCGAAAAAACCGAATCCGTCACCAAAGCGCGCACAGCATCCAAACTGGCGGCATAGGGGGCATTCTTCTTTTTGGAGGTCCGAACAGTGGTATAGTCTACAAAATTGTACCTTCCCTTGCACTGCAAAACAAAGATATGCTGGGGTTTGGTGGCACGTTCACCGCGGTTCATGCGGGACTTGTAGTAAGGCACCATACTCTCGAACGCAGGCATGGTCTCCTGCTTGAGCAGTTTGATGATATGCCATCCATAAACGGTTTGGAAAGGCTCGGAATACTCGCCCACCTTCAACCCTTTGGACACTTGCTCTACATAGTCGTAGGGCAACTGGTTGGGGGGGAGTTCGGGCATGACGCCACCATTTCTAGCGGTGGGGTCGTCGCTGTAGTTCTTAGCCACTACACCGAAATCGGTGCCTTCCTGTAGCTGCCGGTAAGCCGAGTTGATTTTGCCTTTGGCACTAGCGTCCTTGGCGGAAATCCAGATATGAGCCAACTGCGCCTTGCCGTAATATTTGTAGCGGTCGAAGAGTTTGATGATATGATAGCCATAGCGGGTTCGCACAGGTTTGTGAACTTGCCCCGGCTCCATGCTATAGGCAGCCGACTCAAATGGATATATCATGTCAAACACCGTAAAACAGCCCAAATCCCCCTCCCTCGGGTTGACATCATCGGCCTTTTGGCGTATCAGCGGGTCGCGGTCGGTGGAGCGCTGCAGCTTCATCTCCTGCTGGGCAACGGCGTAGAAATCGGCAGCCGCGAGCGCCTGATTGTAGACCTCCATAGCATGCCGATAGGCCTTAAGGGTGTCCTCCGGGCTGGAATTCTCGGGACAAGGCACCAAGATGTGTGCTCCGTGCAACACATAATGGTTGCGCTCGTAGGCTTCGCGCAGAAGCGACTGCAAGGTGACGGAGTCGACCAAGTAGGGAGTAGCCAATTCCTTGCGGTAGATGCCTAGCTCACGGTTAAGGTCGGCCAAGGTATCGTAGCCCATAGCATAGGCATCGGCCAATTTGGTGTGGAAATTCACATACAAAAGCGCATAATCTTCAAGGGCTTTGCGTTTTTGGGCCGCCGTTGCTGGACTTTGAGCTGTGCTCTTCCCTACCGAACGCATGTAATCCTTTAGGAATTGCGATTGGCGGTATTCCTTGCCGTTGATTTCAAAAACCACAGGGTCGTTGGTTTGGGCAACAACACCCCACATCATCGCTGTGAGGCAGATGGCTATAAAAATTTTTTTCATCAAAAAAAACGTTTCCTTATTTGTTCTTATCTTGAGTAATTGGGGGCTTCGCGGGTAATGGTAATGTCGTGTGGATGGCTCTCGGTGACACCGGCAGCGGTGATGCGGATGAACTTAGCCTTCTGCAGGGCAGGGATGTCCTTCGAACCGGTATATCCCATGCCGGCTTTCAACCCACCAACCATCTGGTAAAGCACCTCACTCAGCGTACCTTTGTAAGGTACGCGCCCCACAACACCTTCGGGGACAAGCTTTTTGGCATCGGTTTCCTTGTCTTGGAAATAGCGGTCCTTGGAACCACTCTGCATGGCTTCGAGCGAACCCATGCCACGGTAGGACTTGAATTTGCGACCTTCGAAAATAATGGTCTCCCCCGGAGCTTCGTCCACCCCAGCAATCAGCGAACCTATCATCACCGAGCACGCGCCGGCAGCCAAAGCCTTTACGATGTCGCCACTATAGCGGATGCCACCATCGGCAATAACAGGCACATCATAGCCCTTCTGCTTTAAAGCACCAACGCATTCGCAAACAGCAGTAAGCTGCGGCACCCCGATGCCGGCCACAATGCGGGTGGAGCAGATACTACCGGGCCCGATGCCCACCTTGATGGCATCGGCGCCAGCCTCGGCTAGCATCAGGGCTGCATCACCAGTGGCAATATTACCCACCACAACGTCAAGGCCCGGATATTTGGTTTTCACCTTCCTCAAGGCCTCCACCACCCGGATGCTGTGACCATGCGCGGTGTCGATAACAATGGCATCGGCACCGGCTTTCACCAATGCATCCACACGGTCCATCATATCGTCCGTAATGCCTACACCAGCAGCCACGCAGAGGCGGCCGTCCTTGTCCTTGCAGGCCAAGGGGCGCTCTTTGGTTTTTATGATGTCGCGATAGGTTATCAAACCCATAAACTGGCCTTTCTCGTTCACTACAGGCAACTTCTCAATTTTATGTTGTTGCAAGATGTCGGTAGCCTCGGCAAAGGTGGTGCCAACATGGGTGGTGATGAGCTTGGTAATCATAATTTCCGAAAGAGGACGCTCCATGTCGCGCTCAAAACGCAAATCGCGGTTGGTTACCATGCCAATGAGCATGCGATCCTCGTCCACAATAGGGATGCCACCAATGCCATACTCCTGCATCAGGTGCTGGGCATCCTTTACCTTGGCATCCTTGGTAAGGGTCACGGGGTCGATAATCATGCCATTTTCGGCACGCTTCACTTTGCGGACCTCGTTGGCCTGACGTTCTATGGACATGTTCTTGTGCAACACACCGATACCACCCTCCTGAGCCATGCCGATTGCCATCGCGGCCTCGGTCACCGTGTCCATAGCGGCCGAAACAAGGGGCGTATTGAGCCTGATGTTGCGGGAGAAGCGGGTAGCTACGGTTACCTCGCGGGGAAGGATTTCTGAATAGGACGGCACCAACAGCACGTCATCGTAGGTAAGGCCTTCGCCAATAAACTTAGTGACATCTGTGTACATAACAATAAATATTTTTGTTCGGTTCGAAAAATTGTGCAAAGGTACGTCTTTTTTCCGACATAACACCATTTTTTTCATCCAAAGGACCCATTTTAACTATTTTTCATCCGAAAACAGTCCAAAGGCGCGAAATGGTCCGTGACAGAAGTTCTGCGCGCATGATATTGAATCTGCCCACGGATGTAGTAAATTCCAGCCGCTATGGCTCCGCATCCAGCCCGCATCCCCCAACACCCATAACCGCCCCTGTGCGGCAGAAATGCACGGGTGGATTGCTAGCAAGGTATACCAAAGGGGCGATGCCACAACGCCTCCGAGGCGTTGCGAGCCGAGGCAGCAAGAGGCCTCTAGGTCGGGCAAAGCCTCCCTGAGCAAAGTCGGCAGACCAAAACCTCTGCATATCAAAAAAAAAGTGTATTTTTGCAATTCAGTGTGGATAAAAACAAATACGTTATGCATAAGATTATCAGTATTTTACTTGCCGCTGCCCTGATATTGGGCGCCACCGCCTGCAAACAGGCCTCCACCAATTACACCATCGAGGGCGAAATGCCCGAAACGGCCTTCAATGGTGCCAAGGTATACCTAACCGATATCGATGGTGCCGAGTTGCTCGACTCTGCCATCATCACCAACGGTCTCTTCCAGTTTTCCGGCGCTGCCGACACCACCCGCATGGCCATGCTCATCACCTTTTCCAACAATCCCGCTGCCCAGGGCAAGCGCTACTATGGGGCCCTAGTTATCGAACCCGGCACCATACACATCAACATGGTCTCCGACACGCTCTATGGCACACCCATGAACGACCTCTATTACAAGACTTTCACTTGCGACACTACCGCCCGTGGCTATCAAAGCCGCCTAGAAGTCCTGCTAGAGAAATACCGCGGCGCAAGCACCCCGGACGAGCAAGCCGACATCATCAAACAATACACTCAGTTGGACAGCCTGCTGACGGCGTACGATGCCTCCCGTTGTAAGGAAATCTTCGGGCAGAACAAGGACAACATCATCGGAGCCTTTGCCCTGAGCCGCGCAGTACAATACGAGAAACTCTCCTACGAGCAACTCGACAGCATCATGAACCACTCCGGTAGCGTCATCGCCCAATATGCCCCTCTGCTCAAGGCCCGCACCGAGCTCTTTAATGTGGCCAACACCTCCGAGGGGAAACATTTCGTTGACATCAAAGGCATCGACTATGCCACCGGCAACGCCACCACCCTCAGCGCCATGCTCGACAGCACCAAGGTTACCCTCATCGACTTTTGGGCTTCCTGGTGCGGCCCCTGTCGCAAGGAGATTTCCGAAAACCTCGTCCGCCTGTACAACAAATACAGCGCCAAAGGCCTGGACATCATTGGAGTGGACGTTTGGGACAAAATGCCCGACCACCAAAAGGCCGTTGCCGACCTCTGCATCACCTATCCACAGCTGATTGACACCACCCGGGTTGCCACCGAAAGCTACGGCGTCAAGGGCATTCCCATGATTCTGCTTGTCGACCAACAGGGCACCATCATCAAACGCGACCTCCGCGGCAACGACATCGAGCCTGCCATAAAAGAAGCTCTCAACATCAAGTAAATCAAAAAGAAAACAGCACGATATGAAACGATTATTTTTTGTCTTTGCAGCCTCAGCCCTTTTGCTTGTTGCTCCGGCTCAGGCGCAAAAAAAGAACGCCAAAAACGCCACTTCGGACAACGGCGGCATCTCCGCTGCAATGATGCAGCAGATGAAGCAAAGCTATACCGGCAACGCTAGCGACAAAGCCCTGCGCAATATTCTGGTCACTAGTAGCCCCACTAAATTGGCACTTAACTACGAGAACAGCACCGCCTTCGACAGCCATTTTTCCAACCGTGTGGAAAGCAAAGCCATCACCGACCAGAAGTCCTCGGGCCGTTGCTGGATGTTCACCGGCATGAACGTGCTACGCAACAAAGCCATCCGCGAGCACAACCTCCCCGCCGATTTTCAGTTCTCGCAGGCCTACACTTTCTTCTACGACCAATTGGAAAAGTCCAACCTCTTTCTGCAGGCCATGATTGACACCTACAAAAAGCCCCTCGACGACCAGGAAGTGGACTGGCTTTTCAAAAACCCCATCAGCGATGGTGGCCAATTTACTGGCGTTGCCAACCTAATTGACAAATACGGACTTGTACCCGCCGAGGCTATGCCCGAGACCTACAACACCAACAACACTAGCAGCATCAGTAGCCTTATCTCGCTCAAATTGCGCGAGGATGGTCTAGAGCTCCGCGAACTAGCCGCAAAAAAAGGCACCACCGCTGCCCAGTTACAACAGCGCAAAACCGAGATGTTGGGCACCATCTACCGCATGCTAGCCTTGACCATGGGCGAGCCTCCGGCCCAATTCTCCTGGCAGCAGAAGAACGCCAAGGGCGAGATTGTCTCCACCGAAACCTATACGCCACAATCGTTCTATGAGAAATTTGCCAAGACCGATTTCTCCAAATACTACATGATTATGAACGACCCCACTCGCGAATACTATAAGGTATACGAAATCCAGTACGACCGCCACGTCTACGACGGTCAGAACTGGCGCTACCTAAACCTCCCGATGGAAGAAATCGCCCCTATGTGCATTGCCTCCATCAAGGACAGCACCATGATGTATTTTTCCTGCGATGTGGGCAAATTCCTTAACCGCGACAAGGGTTTCATGGATGTCAACAACTACGACTATGCCTCCCTCTTCGGCACCACTTTCGGCATGGACAAGAAGCAACGCGTCGCCACGCATGCAAGCGGTAGCAGCCACGCCATGACCCTCTGCGCTGTTGACCTAGACAAGGACGGCAAACCCATCAAATGGATGGTAGAAAACAGCTGGGGCAGCAGCTACGGCTATCAAGGATTCCTTATCATGACCAACGATTGGTTCAACCAGTACATGTTCCGCGTGGTTCTTGAGGAGAAATACATTCCCAGCCAATACCGCACCATGCTACAGCAAAAACCCGTCATGCTCCCTGCCTGGGACCCCATGTTCGCACCCGAGCAATAGTCACCGAAAACAAAGTACAATTAAAATAACACAAAGGAAATGAAGAAACTTTTTATGACCCTGACAGCTGCTGCTGTCTGCGCCACCGCTCTGGCTCAGGCCCCCAAGGCCGAAGAGCAGACGGAAGACGAAGGCTACAAATTCACCATTGTCAAGGAACTTCCCATCACCTCTGTCAAGAACCAGAACCAAGCCGGCACATGCTGGTGCTACAGCGGGCTTGGCTTTATCGAGGCGGAGCTACTCCGCATGGGCAAGGGCACCTACGACTTCAGTGAGATGTACATCGTCAGCAACACCTACAACGACCGCGCCATGGCGGCTATCCGCACCAGCGGGGATGTCAGTTTCAGCCAAGGCGGTGCCTTCTCTGACGTAATCTACGGCATGAAAACCTTCGGCCTCATCCCCGAGCAGTACATGCGCCCAGGCGTGATGTATGGCGACACCCTCTCCAACCACAACGAACTCAGCGCACTCACCGATGCCATGGTTGCTGCCATTGCCAAGAACGACAAACTGAAAAAGCTCCAACGCGGCGAAGACGGCTTGCTCTGCATCAAAGCCATCAAGGCTGTGCACGATGTCTACTTAGGCACCGCCCCCGAGAAATTCACCTACAATGGCAAAGAGTACACCCCAAAAAGCTTCTACGAAAGCCTAGGCCTGAATGCCGACGACTATGTGAGCATCACCTCCTATACCCACCACCCCTTCTACAGCCGTTTTGTCCTCGAGATTCAGGACAACTGGCGTTGGAGCCTCTCCTACAATGTCCCCATTGACGAAATGATGGAGATTATGGACAATGCCATTGCCAACGGCTACCCCATTGCCTGGGGCAGTGATGTTAGCGAACAGGGCTTCCGCATGGGTGTGCGCAAAGGTTTCTGCGTCCTGCCCGCCGATGCTGCCACTGCCGCCAATCTGCAAGGTAGCGACATGGCCCATTGGACCGGCATGAGTGCCAAGGCCATTCAGGACGAAGCAGCCAAACACCCCACTCCGCAGCGCTGGGTCACCCAGGAAGAACGCCAGATTGCCTACGACAATCGCGAGACCACCGACGACCACGGCATGGTCATCTACGGCACCGCCAAGGACCAGATGGGCAATGAGTACTACATGGTCAAGAACAGTTGGGGCGACTATGGCGAATACCACGGCATGTTCTATGCCAGCAAGGCCTTTGTCCGCTACAAGACCATGAACTATGTGGTCCATAAAGACGCCATCCCCGATGCCATCGCTGCCAAACTCGGCATCGAAAAGAGCACTGCCACAAATGCCAAATCCGTCAAAAAAGCCAAACGGAAATAAGGCATTCCAACCAAAATACAAAAATCCCGTTCGAACTTCTCGAACGGGATTTTTTGTTGGAGCAAGGGTTGGACTTAGGACAGATGCTCCACCCTGTTCACATCCTTGCTGATAACAGAGCCGCTACCTTGATGGGTAGCCAGGACAAGCACCTCGGCAATCTGCACATGTTCGGGAGCACTGGCAGCATAAAAGGCCACATCGGCGATGTCGGCGCCGGTGAGAGGCTGAATGCCTTTGTAAACGCTGTCGGCGCGGGCATCATCGCCGTGGAAACGGACGTTGCTGAAGTTGGTCTGCACCAGACCAGGCTTGAGGTTGGTGACCCGCACGGCGGTGTTGACCAAGTCGATGCGCAAGCCGTCGGAGATAAGTTTCACGGCCGACTTGGTGGCGCAATAGACATTGCCGCCTGCATAAGCAGCGTCTCCGGCCACACTGCCCACATTGATGATGTGGCCTCGGCCGCGTTCCACCATGCCGGGGACGATATAGCGGGTCATCGTTAGCAACCCCTTGATGTTGGTGTCTATCATCTCGTCCCAATCCTGAAAGCTACCTCCGTATTCGGGCTCCAGACCACGGGCAAGGCCAGCATTGTTGATTAGCACGTCCACCTTCTGCCATTTACCGCTAAGGGAGTCGACGGCCTTATGGGCGGCCTCCCGATCGCGCACATCAAAGTTTAGGGCCAGCACATCGGTGCCTGCCTCAACAAGCTCGTCGCGCAACAGGTTCAGTTTGTCGGCATTGCGGCCGGTAACAATCAAATCGTATCCGCCTGCAGCAAAACGGCGGGCACAAGCCTCTCCAATGCCACTGGTAGCACCGGTGATAAGAGCAATTTTCTTTTCCATAATATGTTGTTTTTTTGTTCCTTCAATTCCCAGGGGGGGGGATGCCTTGTTAATGTTTCTCTAGGCACTCCTCCAAAAACTCACACGCATCGGCAACACAGTCGTTGCAAGCGCGAAGAGGCATGCCGGTGTCCACCCCTTTGAGCCGACGGCACTGGATGGCTCCATTGCGCTCCTGAAAACGGGCAAGCACATGGCACATGTCGGCACTGGCCTTGCGCCCATTAACCAGCCCCAACACCATGCCAGCCCCCACAAGCGCACCGCAAGTGCCATCCATGTTACCCATGCCGGCACCAAACCCATAGGTGAGCTTGCGGGCCGTTTCCTCGTCGATTCCCGTCAAATCGCAAAAAGTGCTCAACACCGCACAAGCGCAGTTGCACTGGCGTTTCTTCTCTACTGCTATAGCTTTCCTACTTTCCATTGACACTTTGTTTTCTATCGTGATAAATTGGATTTTTACAAACTTTCCGGTTGCAAAGATACGCTTTTTTTCCCACTTAGGCGTTTTTTTGTTGCCACAACAAAATAACGAAGGCTCTTGTACGTTATACGAACTTTCGCAGGATCTTTAAACAGCGGGGGTGAAGCGGCTCAGTCCGCAAGCCCCACCCAAAATTAAACCGGAACAGAAAACAAAACAAACGACATGGAGCCTTTGAAACATGAGTGCGGAATAGCACAAGTACGACTGCTCAAACCCCTTGAATACTACCAGGCCGAGCACGGCACCTGGCGCCACGGCCTCAACAAACTATACCTGCTCATGGAAAAGCAGCACAACCGCGGGCAAGACGGCGCTGGCATCGTATGCCTGAAGACCGACTCGCAAGTCGGCTTCGAATATATCTTCCGCGAGCGTGCCATGGGCAGCAACGCCATTACCGAAATCTTTAGCAAGGCCACCAACTTGATTAATGAAGGCGTACGGGAGAATGTCAACCTCCAGCAGATGCCCTATGCCGGGGGCATGTACATGGGGCATCTGCGCTACAGCACCACCGGCAAGCAAGGTATCCAATACCTTCACCCGCTAGTGCGGCGCGACAACTACCGGGCCCGTAGCCTGGCCCTCTGCGGCAATTTCAACCTCACCAACGCCCAGGAAATATTCGACCTCATCTCCTCGCAGGGGCAGTATCCCCGTAGCGGGTCCGACACCTATGTGTTGCTCGAGCAACTGGGTCACCGCCTCGACCGCCATGTGGAGAAGCTCTATGCCCAAGGGCGCAGCGAGGGCCTCCACGGGCTAGAACTCACCCATTACATCGAGCAGCGCATCGACATGGCCTCCATCCTCCGCCAATGCGCCCCCATGTGGGACGGCGGTTTTGTCATCTGCTGCATGACAGGTAGCGGCGAGCAGTTTGCCTTGCGCGACCCCTGGGGCATCCGGCCAGCTTTCTACTACTACGACGATGAGATATTGGTGGTAGCATCCGAGCGCCCCGTTATCCAAACCACCCTCAACGTGCTGGTGGAGCAGGTCCATGAGCTTCAGCCCGGCCAAGCCATTTTCGCCAACCAAAGCAACGAAATCCGCGTTGAGCAGATTCTAGAGCCCAAACCCAACATCAGCAAATGCTCCTTCGAACGCATCTATTTTTCCCGCGGCAGCGACAAAGACATCTACCAAGAGCGCAAACATTTGGGCTACAACCTAGTGCCCGCCATCCTCAAGGCCTGCAACAACGACCTTCTGCACAGCGTTATCTCCTTTATTCCCAATACCGCCGAAACAGCCTACTATGGCATGTTGCACGGCTTTGAGGACCGCCTCAATGCCGAAAAGACCCGTGCCATCATCCAGCTCTCCAAGCAGGGCATCCTCTCCGAGGAGGCCATCACCGCCATCCTCAGCTCGCACGTGCGTAGCGAAAAGGTAGCCATCAAGGATATCAAACTGCGCACATTCATCACCGAGCACAATGCCCGCAACGACATGGCTGCGCACGTCTACGACGTCACCTACGGCGTTATCCAGGACGGCGTCGACAACCTAGTGGTTATCGACGACAGCATCGTGCGCGGCACCACCCTCAAGAACAGCATCGTCAAGATTCTCTCCCGTCTACGCCCAAAGAAGCTGATCATCGTCTCAAGCTCCCCTCAAGTGCGCTACCCCGACTTTTACGGCATCGACATGGCCAACCTTCAGGAGTTCATTGCCTTTAAGGCTGCCGTTGCCCTCCTTGCCGAGCGTGGCATGCTGGATGTGTTGGAGACAGTCTACCAACAGTGCCTAAGCGCCATGGAGTTGCCAAAAGAGGAATGCCACGAGAACTATGTCAAGCAAGTCTACGCCCCCTTTAGCAATGACGAAATCTCACAAATGATCGGCAAGCTCGTTACCGATGAAGGCTCCGACGTGCCGGTGGAATGCATCTATCAAACCATCGATGGCCTACACGAAGCCTGCCCTGGGCACACTGGCGATTGGTACTTCAGCGGCAACTACCCCACCCCTGGGGGCCTCAAACTGCTCTACAAGGCTTATGTGGACTATTACGAGAGCATCGTAAAGGAATAGCAAGCCCTGCCCCGTGGGGGAAACAAGCCCGTTGTCTCGAATCTTCTGCATCCGTCCGAACTAGATGAATGCCAGTAGATAAGCAAACAATAAGGGCTCCCGCCCCCAAGAATAATAATCATCAAAACAGCACCACAGTGCTAGCTATAACAGAAACATTTTGTATCTTTGCACCGCCAAAACGGAAATTATGGTATTCATTAATAAACTGTCTGTAATATGAAGAAATTGTACATCCTATTGCTTGCCCTGTTTTTCTCGGCAGGCACCATTTTTGCCCAAAACGAAGACGAGCTCTTGAAAAAACAACAGCAGGAGCAACAGGAATTGCTGCTCCAGCAGCAAAAGGAGCAGGAACGCCTGCAAAAACAGCAACAGAAAGAGGAAGAACGCCTTGCCAAGGAACAGGCCAAAGCCAAGGAGGAAGCCGCCAAAAAGGAGCAGGACCGCATCAAACGCGAGCAAACCAAGGAGCAGAACGCCATCCGTAAGGAGCAAAAAAAGGCCGAAAAGAAAGCACGACATCAGCAGAACTACGCCAAGTGGAACCGCAAGCCCAACTTCACGGCCGACCCCTATGCCACCATCCTCACTGCCCGCCGCGCCTATGGCACAAACAACCTCTTCAATGCCGTGGGATTCAACCTTGGCGCTATTATCGACTATCACCACCCCATCGCCAAACGCTGGGACGCCAACATCGGGCTCGGCTACCGCTACACCAACTGTTTCTACAGCCATTTGGATAAGGGTGTGGCTGATTTCGATGGTCAGGAACAGACGCGCTCCTATAGCTCCATCGTCCTGCCCATAAAGCTATCCTTCATTGGCAAGGACAACGACCACGGCTGGTACTTGGGCATAGCCCCAGGGTTGAATTTCGGCTTTAGCAAGGCCCTGCCCGATAAAGCCCAATTCAACCAATACCGCTGCGATATTATTCTCGGCACCCAAAGCCGATGGCTGATTTTCTCCCCCGGCATGGAAGTCTACTTCAACCTCTTGCCCACCTACTCCACTAGCAACCAAAACGAAGGCCGTATACACGAGTTCGGCATCCGCTTCAACCTCTAACGCTGCCTTGTGCAAGGGCTTCCTCGGCATCCACTGCCGCTAGCGAAGAGCCCACCAAACATCAACATCCAAAAAACTGCGGAGCAAACCTGTTTGCTCCGCAGTTCAATTTTTTGCCCTAGAGGGTAGCCCCAAAAGTTATTTGCCTGTGCAGGCCGAAGGCTGTCACAGCACTTTTTCCAGCTCCCACATCCTAGTTCCGTTGGAGCCCTTCAGGAGGATGGTAGCCCCGGTAAGCGGATGCTGGGCGAAATGCCGAACCGCCTCTTCCACTGTGGCAAACCACAGCATCGAAGAGCCGACATTAGCCCGTGCAAAAGCAAATTCCGAGCCCACAAGCACCGAGTGGATATCGGGGCGGGCAAGCAGACGGTCGACAATGGCTTGATGTTCCCGCTGGCTTTCGGCACCAAGTTCGCGCATGTTGCCAAGCATCGCCACTTTGTTGCCGCGCCGCAACGCCTCAAAGTTGTCGAGGGCCACCTTCATGCTGGAGGGATTGGCATTGTAGCAGTCGAGTATAAGGGTGTTGTTGGCAGTCTGTTTATACTGCGAACGGTTGTTGGCGGGGGTGTACTGCTCGATGGCCTCTTTGATGTCCCAGTAGTCAACGCGGAAAAAACGTCCTACGGCGGAGGCGGCCATGGCGTTGGCAAAATTGTAGTTGCCCAGCAGCTGCGACTGGATGCTGTAGACATTGTCGCCATCCTCCATATAGTATTTCATGTAAGGGTCGGAACCGACAAGGTGACCGCGGACTTGGGCTGTGTCGGCATCGCCATAGCTAACTGTGGTCAGGTGGCAGGCAGATGCTTGCCTAAGGAGGATATCGTTGCTAGCATCCACAAAAGCCGTGCCTTGCCTAGCAGATAGATGGCGGTAGAGCTCGGTCTTGGTACGAACAACCCCTTCGAAACTGCCAAATCCCTCCAGATGAGCGCGGCCCACGTTGGTAATGAGGCCAAAGTCGGGGTCGGCAATAGCGCAGAGCGATTCGATTTCGCCGGGATGGTTGGCCCCCATCTCAACGATGGCCACTTCGGCGTCGGCAGGCATGGCCAGCAATGTGAGCGGCACCCCCAAATGGTTGTTATGGTTGCCCGTGGTGGCATGGGTGCGGTAGCGGCGGCTGAGCACAGCGTGGACTAGCTCCTTGGTGGTAGTCTTGCCATTGGTGCCGGTGATGCCAATGACAGGAACGGTAAGGTGCCTACGATGGCATTTGGCCAGTTCCTGCAAAGTTGTCAGTACATCGCGCACAACCATACAACGGCTGTTGGAGAGGTATTGCGAGTTGTTGGTAACACAAAGGGCGGCACCCTGCTCCAAGGCTTGCGGAACGAAGGCGTTGCCGTCGAACTTCTCGCCCTTGAAGGCAAAAAAGATACAGCCCGGAGTGATGGCACGGCTGTCGGTGGTGACAGCGCGGGACTGCAGATAGGTCTGGTACAACAGGTCAATATTCATCATTGCGGGAAATAACGCAGCAACTGGCCAATTATTGTTTGGGGCAGTGCGTAATTGTTGCAGCCAAAGTCCGATGCCGAAGAAAAAAAACTGCCAGATTGTCAGTATTAGGCCAATTTCAGATGAACTGGCACGGTTATTGGCGGAGAGAACGTGTCAGTTGCAAAATTGACGAAAAAAAAGTATATCGAACAAAACAAAATAAAGAATATTATGGGAAAAATCATTGGAATCGACTTGGGAACAACCAACAGTTGTGTATCAGTCATGGAAGGAAGCGAGCCTGTTGTTATCGCCAACAGCGAGGGCAACCGCACCACCCCATCGGTGGTAGGCTTCATCGAGAACGGCGACCGCAAGGTCGGTGACCCTGCCAAACGTCAGGCCATCACCAACCCTCACAACACCGTATACAGCATCAAGCGTTTTATGGGCGAGACCTACGACCAAGTGCAGCAGGAAATTGCCGCTGTACCCTATAAGGTGGTCAAAGGCGACAACAACACCCCCCGCGTCGACATCAACGGTCGGCTCTATACCCCTCAGGAAATCAGCGCCATCATCCTTCAGAAGATGAAAAAGACCGCCGAGGACTACCTCGGCTCGGAAGTCACCGAGGCCGTCATCACCGTGCCCGCTTACTTCAACGATGCCCAACGTCAGGCCACCAAGGAGGCCGGCGAGATTGCAGGCCTTAAAGTGCGCCGTATCGTCAACGAGCCTACCGCTGCCGCTTTGGCCTATGGCCTAGACAAAAAGAACAAGGACATGAATGTAGCCGTCTTCGACCTGGGCGGTGGCACTTTTGATATCTCCATCCTCAACCTTGGCGACGGCGTCTTTGAGGTAAAGTCCACCAACGGCAACACCCATTTGGGTGGCGACGACTTCGACCGGAAGATTATCAATTGGTTGGCCGACGAGTTCCAACGGGACAAGAACATGGACCTGCGCAAGGATCCTATGGCTATGCAACGGCTGAAGGAAGCTGCCGAAAAAGCAAAATGCGAGCTTTCCAGTAGCCAACAGACCGAGATTAACCTGCCCTACATCACCGTGGTCGATGGCGTACCGCAACACTTGGTCAAGACCCTCACCCGCGCCAAATTCGAGCAACTCTGCGACGACCTTATCCAGTCCACTCTCGAACCTTGCCGCAAGGCCATGAGCGACGCCGGTTTGAGCAATAGCGACATCGATGAGGTTATCCTCGTCGGCGGCTCCACGCGTATCCCTGCCATCCAGCAGATTGTGGAGAAGTTCTTTGGCAAAGTGCCCAACAAGGGCGTCAACCCCGATGAGGTTGTGGCCGTTGGCGCAGCCATTCAGGGCGGTGTGCTCACCGGCGAGGTAAAGGATGTGCTCCTGCTCGATGTTACCCCACTGAGCCTCGGCATCGAGACCCTCGGTGGCGTCATGACCAAGCTTATCGACGCCAACACCACCATCCCCACCAAAAAGAGCCAGGTGTTCAGCACCGCTGCCGACAACCAGCCCGAAGTGGAGATACACGTGTTGCAAGGCGAGCGTCCCATGGCCAACCAGAACAAGACCATCGGCCGCTTCCACTTGGCAGGCATCCCACCAGCACCGCGTGGAGTACCTCAAATTGAGGTCACCTTCGACATCGATGCCAACGGTATCCTAAATGTCAGCGCCCTCGACAAAGCCACCGGCAAGAGCCAGAATATCCGCATCGAGGCTTCTAGCGGCCTAAGCGACGAAGAAATCAAGCGCATGAAGGCCGAGGCCGAGGCTAATGCCGATGCCGACAAGAAAGCCAAGGAAGAAATCGAAAAAATCAACAATGCCGATGGCATGATCTTCCAAAGCGAGAAGAACCTGAAGGAGTATGGCGACAAGATTCCCGCCGACAAGAAGAGCGCCATCGAGTCTGCACTCACCGAGCTCAAGGCTGCCCACGCCGCCCGCAACGCTCAGCAGATCGACCAAGCTATGGAAAAGATCAATGCCGCATGGCAAGCTGCCAGCGAGGATATGTACAAAGCCCAGCAGCAGGCCGGTGGGGCCAACCCCGGAGCCGGCTTCCAGGGTGGTGCCAACCAAGGCTCGAACAACGCCGACCAAGGCAAGAGCGGCAACGACACTGTCGAAGATGCCGACTACGAAGAGGTGAAGTAAACACCATCAACCTCCGCTAGACCGAAACAAACGGGGTGCGACTCATCGAGTTGCACCCCGTTTTGTTTATCTCTAAGGCAATGGAATTGTTCTGCGTGCCGTTCAACCGAACAATTTCGATACCCTTGTTTCTGCCGCCCTCACCACTTCGGGGTCGCTACAGGCACTAATCACTTTAATGGCAGCAACGAGGATAGCCATATCATCGATAAACCCTGCCCCAGGGATAAAGTCGGGGATAACATCAATCGGTGCGATAAAATAGCCCAAGGCGCCCAGTATTATTGCAATTTGCTTTGCATTTACCTTGCCTAACTTCATGGCATAGTAGAGTTTGAGGACGTTAAGTACCAAACCCTTGCCAGCTCTTTTTGCGAATTTGGCTAGCTTGCCTTCTAGCTTAGAGTCGGAATACTCTTTTGCGTATTTTTCTGTGTTCATAGTACAAAGTGAGGTTCTGGATATTTATAATCGGCGGCTCAGGCGAGTAGAACCTCTCTGCCCCACCCCGCAACCAAACTTCTTTCGGGTTGCAAATGTACACCTTTTTTCTCAACCCACAAATATTTTTTCGGGGGGGGGGCATTTTAGACAGGGAATGGTTGAATATTATTAGTTATCAACAGCTTATACTTAATACTTTTTTTTCAAACATGGCGGACTTGGGCACGAAAAACTCCTTTTTTCCGCAAATTCGCACACGCTTGTTTGCAAATATTGCCTCCTCAGTGCCAGCAGTGGTCGTGGACAATTCCACTTCTCCACCCCCCCCAAAAAAAACCTCACACACGAAAAAAGTGGGCCTATCCCCCCCCTAGAGAAGCACTTACCCCCTCCCCCTTAGGCAAAAAGTTCGCGGAACGCCTCCTCAATAACGCTCACCGGCACTATCCGGATGCCGTGGCGCGGGCTTTCAACCGCTTTGGCGTCGTATTTGGAGATAAAAATCTTTTCGAACCCCAGCCGGTCGGCTTCGCCAATGCGCTGCTCGATGCGGCTCACGGGGCGCACCTCGCCGCTGAGGCCCAGCTCGGCAGCAAAGCAAAAACGCGGCGATATGGGCAGGTCGACATTGCTCGAAAGGATGCTACACGCCACGGCCAAATCCATGGCGGGGTCGTTCACGCGCATGCCCCCAGCCATATTAAGGAAGACGTCCTTGGCGCCCAACTTAAAGCCGCAACGCTTCTCCAACACTGCCAAGAGCATGCTCATCCGGCGCATGTCAAAGCCGTTGGCATTGCGCTGGGGCGTGCCGTAAACGGCGCTACTAACCAGCGACTGCACCTCTATGAACATCGGCCGCACGCCCTCCAGGGTGGCAGCCACCGCAGCCCCGCTGAGCTCTTCGTCGCGGTGCGCCAACAACAGCTCCGAGGGATTGGACACCTCGCAAAGACCGCTGCCGCGCATCTCAAAAATGCCAATTTCGGCTGTGGAGCCAAAGCGGTTCTTCAACGCGCGTAGGATGCGGAAGCCATAGTTGCGGTCGCCCTCGAACTGCAGCACAGCATCTACAATATGCTCCATCACCTTGGGCCCCGCCAGGGTGCCGTCCTTGGTGATATGCCCCACTAGCAACACCGGCACCCCACTCTCTTTGGCATAGCGCTGGAACTGCGTGGTGCATTCGCGTATTTGCGAGATGCTCCCGCTGCCCGACTCCACGGCCTCGGTATTGACCGTTTGTATGGAGTCCACAATAACCAGCCCAGGCTGCAACGCCTCGATGTGCTCGAGGATACGCTCCACGGAGGTCTCGCTAACCACATAGCAGCCCTCCTCGCCACCCTCCGCGCCGCTACGCGGCAGGGAGGGGGCTCCCACGCGGTCGGCTCGCATCTTTATCTGTTCCTCGCTCTCCTCGCCACTGACGTACAATATCTTTTTGTCTCTCATCGCTAGCGCCGTTTGCAGCAGCAACGTGCTCTTGCCAATGCCCGGCTCGCCCCCTATCAGCAACAACGAGCCCGGCACGATGCCGCCCCCTAGCACGCGGTCGAACTCGGCGCAGTGGGTGGGCATCCGCTGCGTTTGGCTATAGGCAACGTGCTGTATGAGTTTGGGAGTGCTCGCCGCACTGCCTTTGCCTGCAGGCTTGTTGGCGGCGCCCACCCTTTGCACCACTTCCTCATCAAAAGTGTTCCATTTGCCGCAAGCGGGGCATTTGCCCAGCCAACTGCTGGATTGGTATCCGCATTCGCGGCAATAGTAGAATGTTCTGTTTTTGGCCATAAGCGTTAGAGTTGTCGGGTACTGGCTTTTTTATGGGACAAAATCCGCGTGAGGGCATCCGCCAGAATAATGCCCACCGCAATGGCAATGGTAATCTTGAGCGCCACAAAACCCGTCCCGGCAGCCATCCCCAAACGACTGGCAACCAAGTAATAGGCAGTCCAGAAGATAGCCCCTCCCGGCACCAGTGGGATAATGCCGCATATCAGGAACAAGGTAGTGGGGCACTTGAGCTTCTGCGCCAGCACGTGGGAGAGCCCGCCCACCAACAACGAAGCCAATACAGCCGCCTCGGTGGGGGTGAAGCCAGCAACCGAGGCCGGCATATCGTCATTGAGCAGCAGAAACAGCGCCCACCCAGCCATGCCACAGATGCCACAGCCCCAGTAATAGCGCCGCGGAGCACCAAAAAGCACCGAAAAACCTATCGTCCCCACCAGTGCCGCAGGCAGTTGAACGAACCACTGGGCGGCAAAAGCATCCACCATTGGGGCCCCTAGCTGAAGCAACCCATGCCACAAACGACCGTCGGCAATAAGCGCCACGCACACGCCCAAGGCAATGCAGAGGAACGAGATAAAGGCATCCAACAACCGCGTTGCCCCGGCAATGTAATCCTCGTTGGCCATGTCGCGGATGCCGTTGGTAAAAGGCACTCCAGGCACCAAAGCAATAATGGTGCCAATAATCATATTGGGCAGGTGCTCGCCCAGCCCCAGCCGATAGGCCACAATGCAAAGCAATCCGCCCACAAGCCCGCCGAACACGTTGCCAAAAATGCGCGGCAGATGTGGCAAAACAAAGGCCATAAAACAGCCCAGCAACAGCCCCGCGGCAAAAGTTACAGCTCCGTCGACCAAGCTACCGCCAAACAAAAGGCAAAAAGACCCCACGCCAAACGCAATGCCCAGCGCCTGCTCCCACCAAGGCTTGGCAGGGATCTGCCGGATGTCCTCTAGGCGCTCCTCCAGCTGAAGGAGCGTGCACTTGCCGGCGCAAACATCGCGGCTCAGCTGGTTTACCTCCGCCACCTTTGCCAGTTGCGTGCCCTTAATGGGGATAAACTCGGCGCGGGCATAATGCTGCCCAGTGGCAATAATGCCGTTGCTGAGCACAAAAAAGCTTTCGTTATCCACGCCATAAGCCGATGCCATGCGGGTCATTGTATCCTCCACACGGCTAATTTCCGCACCATTCTCTAGGAGTATATGCCCCGCATCGGTGGCCAGATGCAACGCTTTTTCCTGTTCCTCGGTCATATCATGTTCCCTCCATCGCTTTTTGTTAGAACTCGTCAACCACTTTGTCCACGCGGTAGAACTTGTCGCCGCGGTGAAGCACCTGCGAAGTCTTGATGCTGAACACATCGCCCTGCCGCACCTGTTGCACCACCTTGGCCGTATCGCCCAACCGCAGCTCCTCCACCGTGGCGTTGTATACCCCCGTCGTCTGCCCGATGACCATCAATCGGTCGCCCACCTTCAGCCCCTCGGCAGTTTCGATGCGCATCTCGGCCACTTGTGGACGCATGTAATAGTTGGTTATCTTGCCCAGAAAAACCTTGTTCTCGGTGGCTTGCGACCCGTAACGCTCGCTCCATTGCCCCATCTTGCGCCCCAAGTAGTAACCCTCCCAAAAACCACGGTTGAAGACGGTTGCCAGCCGTTGCGTCCACCCGGCAATCTTTTGCTGTGTGTAGGTGCCTTCCTCGATGGCCTTGAGGGCCTCTTTGTAGCACTCCACCACCACCTTGACATAATCCGCCGGGCGCCCGCGCCCCTCTATCTTAAGCACTCGCACACCAGCACGGACTATCTTGTCGAGGAAGCCTATGGTGCATAGGTCCTTGGGCGAGAGGATATACTTGCCGTCAACCACTAGCTCGGTATCGCTCTCCATGTCCTTGACCAGATATTTGCGGCGGCAAAGCTGCAGGCAGGCGCCCCGGTTGGCGCTGTAGTTGTATTCGTCCAAACTCAGATAGCATTTGCCGCTCACGCTCATACAGAGGGCCCCGTGGCAGAAAATCTCCACTTGCAGCAACTCGCCTTTAGGCCCGCGGATGTCGTTGTCGCGGATAAAACGGGTGATTTCCGCCACCTGGCTTAGCGGCAACTCGCGGGCTGTTACCACCACATCGGCAAACTGCGCAAAGAAACGCACCGCCTCGACGTTGGAAATGTTGCACTGCGTGGAGGCATGCACCTCAACGCCAATGCTGCAGGCGTAGGTGATAACGGCCATGTCGGAGGAAATAACGGCGCTCACGCCCGCGGCCTTGGCGGCCTGCACCAAGGTGCGCATCTGCTCTATCTCCTGATTATAAATGATGGTGTTGACCGTAAGGTAGGTGCGGATGCCATGCTGATGGCATATCCGGGTGATATTGGAAAGGTCGTCAAGGCCGAAATTGGCTGCCGAACGGGAACGCATGTTAAGGTTACCCACCCCAAAATAAACTGCATCGGCACCCGCCTGAATGGCAGCACTCAAACTCTCGTACGACCCCACTGGGGCCATGATTTCTACTTTGTCGCTCATAACAAATTGGCATATTTTGTTTGCGGATTGTGGTGATTGCCAACAACTAAGCCATGCATTCGCTGCCCCGCGTCACCACGCACCGCGCCTTGCAAAGGTACGCAAAAAAATCGGCTCCGCCCATCAAAGCCCCTCAGGATTTTCGCAATCGCCCTCGAAGCCTCACCCAATCGCCCTCGAAGCCTCGCCCTAACGTCACCGAAGCCTCGCCCTAACGTCACCGAAGCCTCACCTCAATATCGCGCGGTGCGCACTCCCTTGCCACCCCTTATCCGCCCCCACAGCGCACAAGGAGCGGACAGTGAGCGGAGAAGGAGCAAAGGAGAGGCGAGCCTTCGGCGACGTTAGGGCGACCCTTCCCTTGACCCACTCCCCAACCACAAACCCAAAAGGGCGACCCGAGCCACACTACCTAGGGATATTGTTCGGATGCGGAAAAGCATTGGATTGCATGGCATGCTACGAAATGCTTTGCCGCCGACAATGCTTGTAGGCGTTTTCTTAGGAGGAGGGGAGAGAAAAAAAGGATGTGGGTGCGTCCGAGACATGGGTTGCTTTGCCATTGGCACATGCTTGCTGAGGCTAGGGGGAGGCGTCCAAATCTCGAATTGCTTTGCCGCTGGCACTTGCTTACAGAGAATAGGGTTGGCTCGGCGATGCGAATGGCTTTGCCGATGGCACTTGCTTGCTGAGGATGGGGAGAGGCGCCCGAACGGACTTCCGCCTTGGACGGATTTTTTTGTGTTTTTTTGCATATAAGCAGGTATGTCGAAAATATTTTGTACCTTTGCAAAATCGAATTTTGAGCTGGGCGTAGGCGAAGTAGGTCCCTCGCCTGCGCCCAAATATATTTGTACCCGCTAACAAATTAAAGCATAAAACAATGCTAGCAAACGATATATCTATTGGCAAATACCTTGAGTTAAAGGGTGGTTCAATAGAAGAACTTCGCCAATATGCTCAATCTAAAGGTATTAATTTGCCCGATGATTTGAGCCATTGCTTTACTCCTATGGAGTTAAAGACTATCGACCCTGCTATGGCGTTTCGGTTAAAGGTCTCCCGTAATTTATCCTCCACTAAGGGAACAGTCGCGGACGAGCTACCCCATAAAAATCAAACAGGAGGTAATATAGTACTCCCCATTTTTAGACAGGGTTAATATTCAGTTATACTCATTGTT